>CALGEE010000108.1 GCA_937881525.1 uncultured Sphingomonadales bacterium
GCAGGGTCAGACGCTGGCGCACATTGTGGTGCGATATGCGATGCGGCGATGCCAACCTTCATGCTCAGTCATTGGACCCGCGATAGAAAAGCGGGGCCCACCATGTCGATCGAAAAAGCTGTCGAGAAGCAAACCCGAGCAACTGCCAGTCTTTATAATCTGAACGATCGTGGGGTACTGGCGCGCGGCATGAAGGCGGATGTGAATATCATCGATTATCAGAAGATCGGCACGTCTCCTCCGAATATGGTTGCAGATCTACCAGCAGGCGGCAAGCGACTGCTCCAGACCGCAACCGGATATCGCGCAACGATTGTGAGTGGCATTGTGACCTTTGAAAATGGTGTTTCCACAGGCGCGCTTCCCGGCAAGTTGCTGCGCAGCGCGCCTAACGCGTTTGCACCAGCTCCCGCGCTCGAAATGGCAGATTGACTGGATTGGTGACCGAGTTGTTACACAAGTGAACAGCTGCACAATGTAATCTCACGGAGTAGCAGGCTGGCGACTAAACTTGGCCCTGCCAAGTATGCCCGAAAACAGGAAATCCTTCGAAATGTGCTGGACCTGTGCTTAGTTTGATGGATGTCGAAGAAAATGGCTCAGGGCAGTTGGGTAGATCCGCAATTGAGACCTTTGCTGGCAGTGTTGCCAGCGCTGGGTGCGCTGTCCGCTGAAACGCTTGAAGCTATGCGCGCCTCGCTCGGGACCGGTGAAATCCCGCCAGGCGATGAAATCGTTTCAATCGAACGTGTGATGCTTACATCAGCCGAAGAAAGATCGGGAAACCCTGTCGTCGTGTGGGGCGTACTCTACCGTCCGCGCTCTGCAAAAAACCTGCGTCCGGCGGTGCTCAACATCCATGGCGGCGGCTATGTCGCCGGCAGCGTCGCACGCGATGATGCCGCCATGCGCGAACTTGCTGTGGCCCTCGATTGCGTCGTGATGTCGGTAGACTATCGACTTGCGCCCGAAACCCCTTATCCGGGCCCGCTCGAGGATTGCTACACGGCGCTGGCTTGGCTGGATACACAGGCCGAGCGGCTGGACATAGATCGCACCCGCATCGCCGTGCGCGGGGTCAGCGCTGGTGGCGGCCTCGCGACGGGGCTGGCGCTGCTAGCCCGAGACCGTGGCGGTCCCTGCCCCATGTTCGTGGCGCTGCTCTACCCGATGCTCGATCATCGCACCAAAGCCTCGCCGGGGCTCGGGGAGCATGTTTGGTCTGCCGAGGCCAACCGCTTTGGCTGGGATAGCTATCTTTGCGGGCTCTCGGTAGTAGGTGGCTATGCCTCCCCTGCAATTATGGAATCGCTGGAAGGGTTTCCGCCATGTTTCCTTGCTGTAGGCTCCATCGATTTGTTTGTTGGGGAAGACCTCGCCTTTGCTGCGCGACTGGCACAGTCGGGCGTTCCGGTTGAGTTGCGTCTCTACGCCGGCGCCTATCATGGCTTCAACCTTGCTTCCGACAGCGATGCGGCCCGATCTTACAAAACGGATGAACTAAAGGCCTTGCAACGCGCATTCGGCGGGGTATTTGTCGCCTAATTCCTTTTCTGTCGCAGGAGCAGCAAATGCAGATTTCGACCAGTATCGCCACCTCAGATGCATCGTCCGTTACCATAAGGGGGCTGAGCCTTGTCAACGATCTGATCGGTAAACGCAGCTTCACCGAAATGGTATTCTTTCTCACCTGCGGGGCAATGCCGACAACCACGCAAACAACAGTGCTAGACGCCTGTCTGGTAACATTGATGGAGCACGGTTTCACGCCGAGCACCTTGGTGACGCGCCTCGCCGCCGATTGCGTGCCGGATCAGGTGCAGATTGCCATGGCCTCCGGCCTGCTGACGATCGGTGGGCGCTTCGTAGGCACCATGGAAGGCTGTGCAGAGCTGCTAGCCGAGGGTATGAAGGCGACTGACAAGGATGAATGGTGTCGCGTCGTCGCCGCCGATCATCTCGAAAAGCGCAAGCCTATGCCAGGCTTCGGTCACCCCTTCCACAAGCCCGATGACCCGCGCACACCGCGCCTGTTCGAGGTGGCATTGGCGGCAGGTGTAGAGGGGCATTACATCAGGCTCCTGAAGCAGTTGAGTGGTGCGGTGGACGCCTATCTCGGCAAGCATCTCACCATTAACGCTACCGGCGCTATCGGCGCGCTGCTTATGGAGGTTGGCATTCCGGTACCCGTGATGCGGGCGATGGCGGTAGTGTCTCGCTGCGGCGGGCTGGCCGGGCATATTTTGGAAGAACACGAGACGCATAGCGCACGGCTTCTGTGGAAACTTGCCGAAGATAATATTCCCTATGCCGTGGACCGTGATCAAGGCGCCAAGGCTTGACAACGGTCCACTCTGAGCCTTTTGTGTTTTAATGGATGTTAAGACAGCTATCAGGACGGTCGAGCTCTTCGAGATGTTTGCCGAGGTGGGAAAGCCGATGACGCTATCAGAAATAGCCCGGGCGCTGAACGCTCCGCATTCGAGCTGTTTCAACCTCGTGCGAAGCCTTGAATCGTGCGGCTACCTCTATTCTGTCGGCGGCAACAAACGCACCTATCCGACCCGCAAGCTCTTCGACAATGCCACGGCCATTGCGAGCTATGAGCCGGCTATTCCCCACATTCGGCCAGTCCTCACCGCTCTGCGCGACGCGGTCGATGAAACGGTCATACTCGGCGCCTTGCATGGCAAGCGCGCCATCTATCTCGCCGTGGTCGAAGGCCGGCAGACAATACGCTACAGCGCGCGAGCTGGCGATCTGAAGCCGCTCTATGGCAGCGCGATCGGCAAGGCCTTGCTGATGGCGATGACACCGGTCAACCGTGAGAAGATCGCCCGCTCGCTGACTTTCGAGCGGGTCACAGACGGAACGATCGCCAACGCCGAGGCGCTGCTCGCCGAACTGAACGAGTCCGAAAAGCGCGGCTATGCGCGTACCGTAAGCGAACATGTTGCAGAAGTTGGAGCAATCGGTTGCCCCGTGGTCGTCGACGGAGTGGTTTACAGCGTTGCCATCGCTGGCCCGGCGGCCCGCATCGTGCCGGCGAGCGATGATCTGGCGGCCCGCATCAAGGCCGCACTCGCCGATGTCGAGCGCAGTGCTCGGGATCGCGGCTGAATCTCAGGTTGACGGGCGCGCCAGAAGCCTTCTGGCCGGTGGGGTGATAGCGGCCGCCATAATCGGCGCAAAAAGACTTTTGCCCAACACCGCACCGGCCGCTTCACGATCCTCTTGCGTCCGCCAATGCTCGATAAAGACGAAAAGCGTCGCGTCCCCGATATCGGTCAGCAGTGTCGTGCCGAGGCAGCCCGAGCAAGCCCGCACTGCCTGCTCGAGCAATACCAGCGACTGCGCCATCGCCTTGCACATGTCGGACCTTGCAGTAAGGTTATAAAGACAGGTCACGGCGACAGAGTCAGTCGCACCTGTCATTTCGTCGTTTCCTCAAAATGGGCAACGATGTCGGGATTGAGGGCTTCATTACCCTTCTCGGCAGCATATTGATCGATCTTCGCCTTCACAGCCCTCGACATTTCGCCGCGGAACTTCTCGTGATTCTGCTTGATCCAGGCTTCGGATTCGAGACCGGGGCGGGTCAGGCTGTTGATCTTGGGGATTGCATATTTGGCGATCAACTCATAGGAACGGAAGGTTTCCACGCTGTCGGCCCAGTGATGGTCAAGATTGAGGAACGCCCCGAAGTCGCCGGCCTGCTCGCGAATGCGTGCTATCTGGGCGACAAAGTCATCGGGCGTGCCGATGACTGCGAAGCCCATGTTGATCAGATGATCGACCGGGTCAACGCCCGGCGGCGGCGCCAGCGGGATGGATGCCACCTCGGCCATATAGTCTACCCATCGCTGAAGCCCGTACCGCACATTTTCCCGCGCCTTTTCACGCGTCTCCGCGATGTGCACGGGACCAACCAACCGCCACCCTGAGCGCTTGATGGTCTTGCCATGTTCGGCTGCCGCGTCTTCGGCGATCTTCCAGTTGGCAGCCAGCGCGTTGAAGCCGCCTGAGGACGTGGCACCCAACGACAGCATGCTCAGGCCAAACTTGCCGCACATCCGCGCACCGGTCGGTGAAACTTGGCTGGCGGTCGCAATGTCCGGCCCCTCGGCCGTATAGGGCGGAAACTGCAGTCGGGCTTCCTGAAGGTTGAAGGTTTTCCCCTTCATGGTAACAGTTTCGCCACGCAGAAGCCGAACCAGCGGTTCGATCGACTCTTCGAGAACGTCGCGTACGTCGGCGGTGACGATGCCCTGCATGTAGGCGTCGGACGGAAGGGATCCGGGGCCCATGCCGAACATGATCCGACCCCGTGTTACATATTCGAGTTGTCGGATGCGATCGGCGAGCGTGTAGATGTTGTGATACGGAATCGAATTGACGCCGGTGCCAAACTTGATCGTCTTGGTGTGCTGCGACGCTGCGGCGATAAACACCTCAGGGCTGCCGATGATTTCCCAACCGCCGGAATGATGCTCGCCGATCCAAGCTTCATCATAATGGAGCTTGTCCATATGGCGCACCAGATCGAGGTTGTAATCAAGCGCAATCGCCGGATGGACATCAGGCGGGACATGAGGCGCGATAAAGGCACCGAAGCGCATTCGCTGTTCTGTCATTTTTTCACTCCCTTAAGTTATCTTAGGACATTTCCACGTCCTGCACGGACTAAATATCAGTTATACTGGACCTTCAACGCATCAAGATAGTTGTTGAAATTGGGGGTTCCCGTTGTGCTTGTCTGGCCACCATCAATTGTAATAATAGATCCGGTCATGTAGGACGCATCATCAGACGCCAGAAAGGCGACGACACTTGCAATCTCTTCAGGCTGGCCGATCCGGCCCATGGGGATGAGTTCCATCCAGTCGCTGTAAAGCTTGGGCACCGCCTTGATGCCTGCAAACAGCGGCGTGTCGATGGCACCGGGGCAGATGGCGTTGACGCGAATATTCTCATGCGCATGGTCCAGCGCAAGCGCCCGCGTGTAGTTCACCACGCCGCCCTTGGCCGCATTGTATACGACCATCCCATAATCACCCATCATGCCCGAGATCGAGGCATTGTTAATGATGACGCCGCCGCCCTGCAGGCGCATATGGGGAATGGCGGCGCGCGAGGCATAAAAGACCGAAGACAAGTCGGTCTCAATGACCCGCCGCCAAAGATCTGGAGCAAGCTCAGGCGTATTCCCCATCGCGGTCAGACCGGCGTTGTTGAACAGGATATCGAGGCGACCGAACGTCGCCACTGCGGCATCCATCAGGGCAACAAGCTCCAACTCTTGGCTTACATCGGTCTTGTGAAACGCGACATTGTCACCTGAAACCTTTGTGACCAGAGCTTGGCCGAGGGTTTGGTCGATATCCCCAATCATTACGGCAGCGCCTTCCTTAGCGAAGCGCGAAACCGCCGCCTTGCCAATCCCCGACGATCCGCCAGTGACAACAACCACCTTATTGGCAAAACGCTGACTGCTCACTTGGCCCTTCTCTTTCTTCGCGATGCCCGGCTGGCCGATCCAGCGGCAATAATTATCTCATATGTGAAAAATTATTCTGGGATGAAAAATTTTTAACATAGTCTCCCTCAGAGTCAAGGTTCGCTGACGGGAAACTCCCGCTTTATCCCGCCCTCGTGATGATTTGCATCGGTGAAACGGAAACCGCTATACCCCTCGGCAGCTATACCTTCACAGATCTTCCGATAGGTCACGAGGCCGCCGGCATAGGGCATAAATACGCGCGGCTTGCCTGGCACGTTAGCACCCAGGAACCAAGAGTTAGCCTTCATCAAGAGTGAGTCCTTAGCGATTTCATAATTGTGTTTGACCCATCCTGTCTCGGCAGCCTCTTCCGCTTCGACACGAACCTGCCCGGTGTCGCGCATATGCGCGAGTAGATCGGCAATCCATTCGACATGCTGCTCGATGGAGGCGACCATATTAGTCAATACCGAAGGGCTGCCCGGCCCGGTGATCATGTAAAGATTGGGGAAACCCTCGATGGCAATACCAAGATAGGTAGCAGGGCCTGACGCCCACTTCTCCCGCAGGTCGCGTCCGCCCTGCCCCTTGATATCGATGGCCAGCAGCGCACCAGTCATGGCATCGAAACCGACCGCGAGCACTAAAGCATCAAGATCATAACGGCGGCTCTTGGTGACAACGCCCTTCTCATCGAAATGGCTGATCGGATCTGCCGTGACATCGACCAGTTCGACATTGTGGCGATTGAATGTCTCGTAAAAGTCCGTGTCAAGGCAGATGCGGCGACCGGCGAAGGGAAAGCTTCGGGGCTTGAGCTTGGCGGCGGTTTCCGGGTTCCTTACCAGCGTGTCGATCTTCTCGTGGACGAGGCGCACAATCTCTTCATTCGCCTTGTCGTCGATCAGCAGGTCACCGAACTCACCTAATATGTCGAGGCCGCCCCGACCCCAAGCATCCTCGAAGCGCTGACGCCGCTCCTGCTCGTCCATGCTGAAGGTCTTGCGATCAGTCGTCGCCCGCAAATGGCCGGCCTGATGGTTTTTGGCTTCGGCCCGACGCTGGGCGTAATTCTGCTTGGCCTGTGTCATATAGCCCGGATCAAGCGGCTCATTGCGCGCCGGCAGCGTGTAGCTCGGCGTGCGCTGAAGGACGAACATCCTGCCGGCCTGCTTGGCGAGTTCCGGCAGCGCCTGAATGCCAGTTGACCCAGTGCCTATCAGTCCGACGTTCTTGCCCCCGAAGGAGACCGGCTTTTCTGGCCAGCGGGAGGTGAAATAGACTTCACCCCTGAAATCGTTGATGCCGGGAATATCAGGCGCCTTGGGTGTCGACAGGCAGCCTGTAGCCATAACGACATGCTGGGCGATGAAAAGGTCGCCGGCGCCGGTGGTGACATGCCAGCACGAGGTGTCATCGTCGAAGTTCATTGAGACGATATCGGTCTCGAAACGGATATCCTTCGGGAGATCGAGTTCCCGGGCAACAAACTCAGCATATGCGAGGATTTCGGGCTGGGCGGCATATTTTTCCTTCCAGGTCCAAGCCTGCTGGATCTTGTCCGAGAAACTATAGGAATAATCGAGGCTGACCACGTCGCAGCGCGCGCCGGGGTAGCGGTTCCAGTACCAAGTGCCGCCGACACCCTTGGCGCGGTCGACTGCCTTGACCCTAAAGCCCATCTCCCGAAGCTTTTGAAGCATATACATGCCGCCGAAACCCGCGCCGACAATCAGTACGTTCAATGTCTCGGCAGACTTGTTGCTAACCGATGTTCCAGTCACTTCCAGCACGTCATTCTCCCTAGTCTATCATACTACAGATTGTTCTTGGCAATACGCATGTTGATCAGTTCATCCCGCCGTTCGGCGCCGAGATAGGCCGTCTTTCGACGATGTTGAGCCCATAGCCGGCAAGCGCCACCATGGTATGTTGCGAGCTGCTGAGCAAGATCATGTCCTGCACGCCTAGTTCGGTCAGAATCTGAGCGCCGGCGCCATAGTCCCTGACCTTTGAAAGGTCCTCGAGTTTGTTCAGCGGCGTGCCCGAGGCGCGCGCGTTGATCAGCCGTCCCAGCAAGTCGCCCTGCATCGGCCGGTTCAGAAGCACCACAACCCCGACCCCTTGTGCCGCTATCATTGCCATCGCACCCGATAGATAATGGTCGCGAGGCGACACTTCCCCGAAAACATCGGTCAGGTGGGACATGCGGTGCATCCGCACCATGGTCGGCGCGGTGCCGTCTGGTGTGCCCTTTATCAGCGCAACATGCTCCGTGCGCTCAGCCTTGTTCCAGAAGGTCATTACCGTCCACTCCCCGCCCCAGCGGCTGTTGATGACAAGCTCAGAGCGCTTTTCGATAAAGCGGTCGAAGCGGCGGCGGTAAGCAATGAGATCGCTTATGGCGCCGATCTTAAGGCTGTGAACACGCGCAAATGTGATGAGGTCGTCGCGACGGGCCATACTGCCATCGTCGTTCATTATCTCGCAGATCACAGCCGCGGGGTTCAACCCGGCAAAACGAGCTAGGTCGACCGACGCCTCTGTATGGCCGGCGCGGACCAAAACACCGCCGTCACGGGCGATCAGCGGGAAAACATGGCCCGGCGAAACGATGTCGTCGCGCGTGAAGCGGGCGTCGGAGGCGACTTGAATGGAACGGGCGCGGTCGAAGGCAGAAATCCCCGTCGTCACCCCTTCTCGCGCTTCGATAGACGCGGTAAACGCGGTATCCATGCGCGAGCCGCCGCGCACTTCGAGGCGCTCCAGACCCAGAGCCTTCGCCCGGTCCGAGGTCAGGGCAAGGCAGATCAGACCCCTGCCGTGTGTCGCCATAAAATTGATACGCTCGGGCGTCGCCATCTGGGCTGGAATGATTAGGTCTCCCTCATTCTCCCGGTCCTCATGGTCGACAAGGATTATCATACGGCCGTTAACCATCTCGCCGATAATCTCCTCGGTGCTGGAGAGAAAGGCGGGCGCTGGCGTATCACCAAACCGGCTTTCTTCACTTTTGTCTTGCATCACATAATTCATCCATATAAAATAAAATTCACATAGATGGAAAATTAAGCTGGTGCAACTGTACCTTTCACCCGCTAGAACTGCTAAGGGCCGACTGATACCTATGGAGGCTGATTAATGCTGGATTTCGACCATGTCGCGGGTTTCCGGCGTGAAACGGACGGACGCGCCTTTTCGATACGCGATACGTGCCTATACGGGCTCAGCGTCTCCCCAGCCTGCGAACCGGACGACGAAATGGATCTAGATCTCGTGCTGGAGACGCGCGGCCCCAAGATACTGCCTACTATGGCGTCGGTACTCGCCGAGTCGCTGTCCCGCTTTCTGGGCCTGGACATGCGCGGCGTCACACACGCCCAGCAACAACTGATTTGCCACCGGCCCCTCCCGCAGCAGGGTGATTTGGTGATCGAAGGCCATGTTACCGCTGTTCTCGACAAGGGTGCAGAAAAAGGCGCGCTGGTCACTTTCGAGAATGTGGCGACGCTGAAGGGCGAGACTGCTCCTCTTTTCACCCTCGCCAACACCTTGTTTGCACGCCGGGACGGCGGCTTTGGCCGGAACTTCGGCGATCATGTGGCACGGCACATTGTGCCGGCTCGCGACGCCGACCTATTCGAGCGCAGCCAGACCCGACCCGATCAGGCGCTGCTGTTTCGGCTGAACGGTGATCTCAATCCTCTTCATGCCGAGCCGTCGTTTGCCACCAAGGCCGGTTTCCCAAGGCCGATCCTGCACGGCCTCTGCACCTATGGCATGGCCTGCCGGGCGATCGTTCGCACCGTGCTCGGCGGTGATCCGTCGCCCATCTATCGGTTCGATGTCCGCTTCACTGCGCCTTTCTATCCGGGAGAGACCTTGCATACGGAAATCTGGATCGATGGCGATATGATCTCGTTCCGCTGCACCGCCATTGAACGCGCAATAGTGGTACTCGATGGCGGGCAGTGCATTATCGCCCAGCGCCGCCAAGCCGCCTAACGCAGGCCCATCTCCTTGGCGGTTGCGAGTATGCGCAGCGCGGTCTGTCTGTGCAGGCGTTCGACCATCTGGCCGTCGAGGCGGATGGCGCCCTTGTCGGCATTTTCCGGCATCGCAAAAGCAGCGATTATGCGTTCGGCGGCGGCGAGTTCGGCTTCGTTGGGACTGAAGGCGGCGTGGCAGACCGCGACCTGCTTCGGGTGGATCAGCGTCTTGCCATCGAACCCGAAGGCCCGGCCATGCGCGCATTCGGCGGCGAAACCGGCTTCGTCATCGAGTCTGTTGTAAACGCCGTCGAGAACGGCGAGGCCGAAGGCGCGGGCGGCGGCGACCGACATCGCCAGAAAGCCGCTGAACTGCGAACGCGCGGTATCGGGTGTGGCGGTCATCTCCTTGGCGAGGTCGTTGGTGCCCATCACCAGCGCTCCCAGGCCGGGGGCGGAGGCAATCTCCTCCAGCCGCAGCATCGAGCGCGCAGTCTCGATCATCGCCCAGAGCGGCACCGTGCCGGCCGACGTCGCGACATGGCGGGCGACATCATCACCGCTGCTCACCTTGGGGACGAGGATCGCATCAATCGGAGCACCGCGCAGCGCGGCGAGATCATCACCCCCCCAGGGTGTGTCGAGGCTGTTAATGCGCACGACCAGTTCGCGCCCGTCCAGCCCGTCTTGGGCGACGGTGACAGCAGCAGCGCGGGCGGTCACCTTCGCCTCCGGGGCAACCGCATCCTCGAGATCGATGATGACCACATCCGCATCGACCTCGCGGATCTTGGCCAGCGCCTTGGCGTTGGAGCCCGGCACATAAAGGGCGCTGCGTCTGGGGCGGAGGACCGCTCCGGTCACCGGGCACCATCCAGCCGGCCCTGCACCGGCGTGCGGGCAATCCCCAAGTTTTCGCGCAGCGTCTTGCCGGCATAGTCTTTCTGGAACAGGCCGCGACGCTGAAGTTCGGGAACGACGAGACGGGCGAATTCCTCATACGACCCCGGCATATGACCGGCCGCGATCACGAACCCGTCGCACGCCGTACCGAACCATTCTTCCATCTGGTCGGCGATACTCTTCGGAGTTCCGGTGAATACCGGAAACTCGCTTATCGTGCCTCGCTGGGTGAATGTTACAAAGTCCCGAGGCGTCGGGTTGCTGCGCCCGCTCAGCGTCACGACACGGTCTCGGAACGCCTGTATGCCCGAAATGCCGCTCATCTCCTCGTCACTGAACGCCTCGTCATAGGGCTTCTGGGCAAAGTCATAGTTTAGCACTTCGGAGAGCAGCACGAGGCCGTCGATCGGCTTGGCAAGCTCGTCATAGCGGGCGCGGCGGTCCTGCGCTTCGGCCTCGCTCTCACCGACTACGACATAGACGGCCGGCGAGATGCGGATCGAGTTGCGCGGGCGGCCCGAGGCTTCGAGTTCATCCTTGAACACGGCATAGGCCTTCCGGCCAGCCTGAAGATTGGGATAGATCACGAAGACAAGATCCCCATATTTGGCGGCAAACTGGCGACCGCGGCCGCTCTGTCCGGCCTGGATAAGCACCGGTTCACCCTGCGGCGAGCGCGGCACGGTAAAGGGGCCTCGGGATTTAAACCACTGACCATTGTGCTCTAGCCGGCGAACACCGTTAGGGTGGGCGAACAGGCCGCTAGCCTTATCGATAACCAGGGCATCATCGTCCCAACAGCGCCAGTGGCCGCGCACCACGTCGATGAACTCCTCGGCGCGCTCATAGCGCAGGTCGTGTTCGATAAAGTCCTGCCCCATGTTGGCGGCTTCGGAGCTGTTGAGCGAGGTGACGACGTTCCACGCGGCGCGGCCGCCAAGTAAGTTGTCTAGCGTCTGGAAGGTGCGGGCGACGTGGAAGGGCTCGTAATAGGTCGTCGAATAGGTGACGCCGATGCCCAGACGGCTGGTGGCGAGGCCCATTGCTGTGGCGCACAGCACCGGATCGAGCTTTACGGCGCGGATGCCCTCCTTGATCGTTACTCGGAAATCATCGGCATAAACATCGGGGATAGCGAGCCGGTCATCAAAAAAGGCGAGGTGGAACTTCGCCTCTTCAAGCACCTTGCCGATGCTCTGGTAATAGGCGGCCGAGAGAAAGTCGTTGGAGCAATCGGGGTGGCGCCAAGAGGCCGGCAGGTTTGAACAGTTTTGCGCCTGAAGAAACGCGACGAGGGCCATTTGATCAAAATCAGCCACAGATACCTCCTATTGATACAGCGAAAGACGCGGGTTTAAAACGAGTCAAATGATACGGCATGACTTCAGCCTCTCAATTTCTGCGAGATCCATTCCAAGCAGATCCTGCAGCACCTGCGAAGTGGAAGCTCCAAGCGCAGGTCCGGTTGAATGCAGCGCCGGCGGCGTTTCCGAGAGGCGCGGCAGCGGTGCCGGGATGACAATCTCACCGATACGTGGGTCCTCGACACGGAGCAGATTACCGCGCTCCGCATATTGCGGGTCGGCGAATATGTCCTCGATATCCATAAGTTTGCTGCACGGGGCCTCGGCCGCTTCGCAGCGGGCCAGCACCTCGGACGCCGACAAGCTTCCCGTCCATGCGGAAACGATCCCGTTCAATTCGGCACGGCGCTCGGCACGGGCCTCGATCCTGGCATAACGCGGGTCAGACCCGAATTCAGGCTTGCCCATTGCGAAGGCCAGCCGCTGCCACATCCTATCGTTCGAGCAGGCCAGTGCCACCCAAGCCCCGTCCTTGGTCTCGTAATGACTGTGCGGAACGATATTGACCGTGTCAGGGCCCATCCGCTCGCGCTTGTACCCTGAGCGAGCATAGGCCGGCGCAAGCTCATCCAACACCCGAAAGATACTTTCATAGAGCCCGATATCGATCATCTGGCCCCGCCCGGTGGCGGCGGCGTGGTGCAACGCCACCATCACGCCGAATGCGCCATAAAGCCCGGTCATGTAATCGGCGAGGGACGTTGACCCCGGCACCACCGGCGGACGCCCCGGCTCGCCGGCCAGATACGCCAGTCCGCTGAACGCATGGGCAATGCGGGCAAATCCGAGTTTTTCGCGCATTGGCCCCGTCTGGCCGTAAGCGCTGACCCGCAGCATGACAATCTTGGGGTTGATCTCGGCAAGCGTTTCATAGCTGAGGCCCCATTTCTCCATAGTTCCAGGCCGAAAATTCTCGAGCACTACATCGGACTTAGCGACCATCTGCTTGAAGATGTCGGCACCTTCCGACGTGCGCAGGTCGAGCGTCACAGATTTGCGGTTGCGCGCCTCGCTCAGCCAGACGAGCGTGTCACCGCATTCGGTACCGGTGCCAAAGCGGCGAAGGGAATCCCCGCCCGCCGGCTGCTCAATTTTAATGACCTCAGCCCCGAAGTCGCTCATCACCGTCCCGCAAAAGGGCGCGGCAATAAAAGTGGCGACGTCCAGAACCCGAAATTCCGAGAGCGCGCCCGCCGGCATCATTTGCGTTCACCCCCAGCGAGCGCGGCACGGGCAACAATTTTATCCGCCAGCTTAACATGTGCCCGATCGATCAGCACACCATCGAGGCCGATCGCTCCCGAACCGGCGGCGGCCTCCGCCTTCATAAGCTTGGCAATATTGCACGCCCAAGCGACCTGCGCCACGGTCGGGGAGAAGATCTCGTTGGCGATCGTTACCTGCGAAGGATGGATTGCCCATTTCCCCTCAAATCCCAAAGCGCGGGCGCGCATGGCACTGTCGCGATAGGCCTCCGGGTCGCCGTAATTGGTGAATGGGCCGTCGATCGGCCGCAGCCCATAGGCGCGGCAGGCATTGGCGATACGTGCAAGTGCGAAATGCCACTGGTCCCCCTGCGCGCCAGCCACTCGATATTCGGGGTTCGGTGCACCGAAGACGGTGTCAAAATTCTCGAGCTCGATGGAATAATCGCCGACCCCGAAGATGATCCCTTCAAGACGGGGCGACGAGGCGGCAATAGCCTCGACATTTGCGAGGCCCTCGGCGGTCTCGATCAATATCTCGATTCCCAAAGGCCGGGCTCGCGGCTGTTCCAGCTCAAGCCCAGTCAGCAGCCGATCAAGGAAGATCACGTCGCCAGCGGTTTTCACCTTGGGCAGGAGGATCATGTCAATACGCGGGCAGCGCGCGACCGAGATGATATCCGAGATAGCCCAGGGCGTGGTCAGATCGTTGACACGGACCGACATGGTCTTATTGCCCCAATCAACGCTGTTCAGCGCCTCGACCGCATTAGCGCGCCCTTCCTCTCGGCGCGACGGCGCGACGGCGTCCTCAAGATCAAGAAAAATCGAGTCGGCTGGCCCTTTGGCGGCCTTTTCGAAGAATTGCTGCGATGTGGCCGGCACAGCTAGTTCGGAACGCTGGATGCGGGAAGGCAGGGAGGCTCTGTTAAACATCACATAGGACTCACTTTTTTATGGGGCATCAGGCAGAACCCAGAGGACGGAAGCCGCCCATCTGGCCGGCTAGGTACACAAGCGGCTCAATTGTCGCGTCCGCCAGTACATGCTCAACCTTGGCGATAAAGATCGTGTGAGTGCCGTAATCGAACGTGTCGTACACGGTGCAGAACAGGCAGGCTGCCGCTTCCGCAATATAGGGCAAGCCATCTGGGCCAGCCTGCCACGTACCTACACCAAAACGCTGGGTGCCGGGACGAGCGCCAAAATCGCTGCACAAGTCGGCTTGCTGTATCGCCAGAAGATTAACGCACAGCTTTCGGCTTCGGGTCACCGGACCATGCATGCTCGCAGAGCGATTGACACAGACAAGCACAGAGGGGGGCTCAACCGACACGGAGGTCACTGCAGTGGCAGGCATGCCATGCCAAGCTCCGTCTTCGCACGTCGTGACGAGCGTAACGGTCGCTGCCAGCTGGCGCATGGCAACTTTAAAGCCTGCAGAATCGACCGCGGCTATCACACCGGATCCCATGAGAAGACATCACGGCTGGTTTCAAGCGAATAGAAGCTGGGACGGAGCGCGGGAATGGCATGGTCAGCCACGGTCTCGGGCGTCCAGCCTTCGGCGCGGTGGACGGATCGCAGTGGGCGGCTCTGGCCGATGGTCATAATCTCGTTGGCGCGCACCGAGAAGATCTGGCCGGTGATGTCGTTGGCCGCATCACACCCCAAATAAGCCACCAGCGGTGCAACTTTATCAGGGTCCATCTTTTTCAACCGCGCGACGCGGGCCTGATCCTCCGGCGTGTCGGTTGGGATGGCACCGATCATCCGGCTCCAAGCAAAGGGCGAGATGCAGTTGGAGCGAACACCGAATTTCGCCATGTCGATTGCAATGACGCGAGACAAGCCAACGATGCCCATCTTTGCAGCGCCATAATTGCATTGGCCCATGCCGCCGACGAGGCCGGCCGTGGAAGTCATGTGCACATAGGCACCTCCACTCTGAGCACGGAAATGGGGGGCCGCTGCGCGTGAAACGTAAAAAGTACCATTGAGGTGAACGTTAATTACAGCATCCCATTCCTCGGGCTCCATCTTGAAAAAGAAGCGATCGCGCAGGATGCCAGCGTTGTTAACGACAAGATCGATGCGTCCGAAATGATCCATCGCCGCCTCGACAATAGCCGAGGCTGACTTCCAAGAGGACACGCTATCGGCATTGGCAACCGCTGCGCCCCCTGCAGCCCTGATTTCATCAACCAGCTTCTGACCGAGACTGGTGTCGCTTCCTTCGCCATGGACATTGGCGCCCACGTCGTTGACCAGGACACTCGCCCCTTGCGCAGCAAGCGTACGGGCAATTCCGCTACCAATTCCGCCACCGGCACCCGTGACTATCGCGACCTTGCCTTCAAGCATATTACTCATCCGAAGCGGCACTCCCCAATAGATGGCAGCGTTTTCTTGTCGCCAGACCACTTTCTGCGTTATTGGCGTAACCACCTAAGGAATGCAAATTATTTTTCACATCTGTGATATAACTTTCTTCATCGTGATATTTTAGCTGCCATTATGCGAGAGCGGAGTTGGCGCGTCCGGTGTCGCAAAACCTCAGCGCACACTTTTGAAGCCTGCAAGATGTCGTTATTACTGTTTGGAGATATCATGTTGCTAGCCGCTCCGACAATCGTCGAAAACAGGCGTCTTCCCGTGGCCAGGGGAAGGGGGGCCGCGGTCGCCAAAGCAGCGTTCAGACGACCTTTTCGACCAAATCGAACATATGAGGCGCGGTTGCATTGACCGATGGCCGGTCGCGGTGATGGGCCTCAAAGCGGACCAGATTGGGGTATAACGCACGCCATGAAGCCATATCGGGCGTATATTGCTGCCACGCCGGTATCATTTCGACCTCTACCATTGTGTCATGCGCGCCAAGCATTGCGATGACGGCGATATCGGCCATGCCGAAACGATCGCCGACGATGAACTCACGCTCTCCGACACGCCGGTCCAAATCGGCGAGCCCGCCTTTTACCTTGCGAAGCTGGCGCTTGGTCCAGTCCGCACTGACGGAGTCGCGCTGCATTTCCCAAAACAGCAGCAGCATGGCATCGACAACACCCTCGGCAATGACGTGAACAAGACGGGCTTGCATGGCGAGGTCCGGGTCATCGGGCAGCATCGAGGGATGAGGGTATCTGTATTCGACCCAATCCATCAGATAGGTGGACTCGAAGACAGGATCACCGTCATCGGGGATCAGGATAGGAAGCTGTTCTAGCGGATTGTAGCGCGATGTCTGGGTGTCAGCGTGCCACGGCACTTCGTTCTGTACAACGAATTCCACCCCCTTTTCGATCAAAGCAATCCGGACCTTGCGTGCGAAAGGACTTGGCGTTGCACTAATCAGGGTCAATGTCATTCGCTTACCTCCCGTTTCGTCCGCTTGCCAAGGGGCCAGCCACAGAACCTGAATGCAAGCCCGATGCCTCTAATGGCACCGGGCTGCACATTATTTCCTTACATGCTGAAGCCGACAGTCAGCCCATAAGTCGCCGGCCGACCGGGAAACCGGGCGGAGGCGTCCGAAGTCGTGACCACATTAGTCCAATAATACTTGTCGAACATGTTTTTGGCCCAGAGCATGACCCTCCAGCGGCCGTCGGGTCCTTCATAGCCAAGTCGGGCGTCGACTGTAGCATAGGGGTTGGTCACGAAAGGATTGACCAGCCCGGGCAGCACACGCGTAGTGGGGGCCGGCGGGACGATGATCGAGCTACCTCCGGGCACGGTATCCGACTTGGAATGGCCACTCACACTGAAGCCGACGAAGGGGGTGCCCCCGCTAGCCAGTTCGTGCCGATAATCGGCGTTAAATCCATAGTTCCAGCGCGGCGCGAACGGCAGCGCCTGGCCAGCAAAGTTCCGCACATTTCCCACATAATCAACGCCGGTATAAGTATCGATTTTCGCTTCGAGATAGGTCAGAGAACCACTCAGCGACAGGCCACGGGTCGGCCTCACCGTGACATCCGCCTCAACTCCGAAAACATGTGACTTGGGAATATTCCGTAGCACGTCGAGAACACCGAAGACGGGATCGACTGCCTTTGTAAGGACCTGCTTGTCAACATAGTCGTAGTAGAAAACCGCACTGTTGAGCTGGACCTTGCGGTCAAGCAGGCTTGCCTTGATGCCACCCTCATAGGCTGTCACCGCCTCCTGCGTCACCGGCGTGTATTGGGATGTCGTAGCCGCTGCCAGAATAGGGAAACTGCCTGCTTTGTAACCACGGGAGACATTCGCATAGACCAGAGTGTCCGGATTGATCTTGTAGTCGAGCCCGGCGCGCCAGGACACATTGTTCTGCTCCAGCGTCTGCTTGACCTCCTCGCGGTTGGGGACATTGTTTGCGTTGAGCGGGTAGCAACGCCCCGCAACCGGTCCGGTTGACCCGATCGGCGGAAAACTGACCGTTCCCAAAACGCTACCCAGAAAATTGAACAGCGTGGCAAGGCGTCCATCCCCGGCATCGACCGCGCAAATTGTCGCGTCATTCTTGGTATCAGTATAGCGAACGGCACCCTTAAGCGTCAAATTTGGTGTGATCTCATATTCCCCGCTGGCGAAGGCCGCATAGTTCCGTATCGACTGCCGATTGAGCGCCACGGCCTGATAGAAGTTATTCAGCGGCGCGCTGTTGTTGGAAGCATTGAAAAAGGCGAGCCACTGCGATTCGCTCGTGGTGCTCTTCTCGAGGTTGGCACCAACCTGCCAGCGGAAGGCAGAGGCCCCGCTGTTGGCCAAACGAACTTCCTGATTGAACGACGTTATGCGGCCGTTGTTTTCCTGCAGATCTGAGATCAACAAGGCTGTACCCTCGTTGTCAGACGTCTGCTCTTGCTTCATCTTAGCGTAGGAAGTCAGAGATGTAAGCGTGATATCGCTGGTAAGGTCGATATCGGTCCGGAACGCAGCTTGGTAAAATTTGCGGTCGCTGCGCGGTGTGTTGATGCCAGTCGCCCAATCCGCCGCACGTGCATTTTGGGTCGAGAAAGGCACGAAATTGGCTTCAGGACGCGCAGTAGCCGGGGTTTGTGGCTGCAAAAGGACGAATTGAAGCGCCTGCGGCTCAGAGGTGTCGCGCCAGGCGTTCAGGTTCAAGGACACGCGGACCGCGCTGCCTAGACTTCCCTCAACAATGAAACGACCGGCAAGAAAGCTCTGCTTACCGTTGCGGTCATAAGGGCGCGTCTCGCTGATCTGCCAACCATCCGCGTTAAGACCAGTGACAGCAAGGCGCGCACCGAAATTATCGCTGATCGGTCCACTTACAAATGCGTTACCCTGGATCTGATTGAACCGGCCATAACTGACATCACCGCCTGCAGCGACCTCCTTGGTCGGCTTGGCGGCGATATAGTTGATCGCACCACCCGTAGAATTCTGCCCGAACAGAGTGCCTTGGGGCCCCTTGAGCACCTCAATCCGATCGAGATCATAGGCAGAATGGCTGGCGAGAACGGGAAAAGGCAAGGGCGCCTGATCGATATACACGCTGACCGCAGGATAGACCCCGAGCGAGCTTTCATTAAAACCGACACCACGCAAGGTAAGGATCGGCGTATTGTTGACGCTGGGCGAAAAGGCCAGGCCGGGGATGAATGCCGCAACCTCTTGCAGCGAAACGATGCTGCGCTCGCTCAATTCATCGCCAGACAGCACCGACACCGTCAGGCCAACGTCGTTGAGACGCTCCTCACGCTTATTGGCCGTCACGATGATTTCCACAACCTGATTAGGGTCCTCGACATTCGCCTCCGGCGCGCCGCGCCCCTCCTGCTGCGAAGTCTGCGCAAAGGCGCCTGAAGAGGCACAAAGTGCGGTCGCTAGACCAAGCAACCCGACAGAGCCTTTAATTGCCAAAACTTTAGATTTATTCATCAGCT
>CALGEE010000109.1 GCA_937881525.1 uncultured Sphingomonadales bacterium
GATTATGATTACTGGCAGTTCTGGCGCAACACCGATGACCGAGATGTCGGTCGTTTCCTGCGTTTGTTCACCGATCTGCCGATGGACGAAATTGGACGACTGGAAGCGCTTGATGGTTCGGAAATCAACGCCGCGAAGATTGCCCTCGCCAACGCGGCTACAGAATTATGCCGGGGCGCCGATGCTGCAGCACTTGCCGCCGAGACTGCGCGTAAGACATTCGAAGAGGGCGCAAGCGGCGAGGACCTTCCTACTTTTGACGCATCCAGCGATATATCCGTCATTGACGCGTTGGTAGCATTGAACTTTGTTGCATCGAAAAAAGAGGCGCGCCGGATGATCCAGGGCGGCGGTGCACGCGTCGAAGGAGACGCCGTGACCGACGAAGATGCGATGATCGCGCAGCAGGCTACCCCCGTTAAGATTTCGGCCGGTAAGAAGAAACACGGTTTAATACAATTTATCTAGGGTCAGGAACTATTAAATGCACCTTCGCGGCGTCAAGGCGTCCTTCGGATTTGGCCCATTTTGTCCATTGCCGCGTTGGCAAGCTTGGACTTAGATCCACTAAGCCCTGCGCTTACCGCCTTGCACTGAACAAAATGGCCTCAAACCGTGAAGGTGCATTTAATAGGTCATGACCCTAAGTGGCGCTGGCTTGCCCACGCGGCAACTTTACTATGTATTCGTAACTTGGACTTAACCCGCTGCTTCAATCAACAAGCAAAGAGGGTTCCACGCATGGCGAAAGCCTCCCCGAATTCCGATGCGGAGTTACGCAGCAAGGCTCGTCATCGTGCAAATCACAAGGTGATTGCGGAGAGCCGACAGCACGGTGAAAAAACAATCCATATCGTGAATGTGTCAGCACATGGCTTCATGATCGATGGCAATCCCGGCTATCAGCGCGGGGAGCGTGTTGAACTAAGGTTTCCCGTCATTGGACGGATTGAGGCACTTGTGACGTGGAAAGTAGAACAACGTGTGGGGCTGCAGTTTGAACGCGTGTTGCGCTTGCCGGACTTTCTGGCGCTGCTGGATATGATTGGTCCAAAAACCGGCTAACCGCCCCGCAGCGTCGCGACGCCTGCTTCACGTTCAAATAGGTATAATGCCATCCGTGCCGCTTGGCCGCGTGCCCCATCAAGACCACCATCACGATCAAGCAACAGCCTTGCGTCATCGGCAGCAACGCCAATCAGCGCGCGCACTTGTTCAGGCGTTGCAACGCGAAAGGGGTTCTCGCCCGACTGCCTAGTGCCAAGCAATTCGCCTGCCCCGCGCAGCTTGAGGTCTTCCTCGGCGATTCGAAAACCATCATTGGTTTCCCGCATTAACGCCAATCGCGCGCGCGCAGTTTCGCCTATGTGTTTACTGCGGACTAGGATACAGACCGAATGTTCGGACCCTCGGCCAACCCGCCCGCGCAACTGGTGCAATTGCGCAAGGCCAAACCGGTCTGCCGCCTCAATCACCATCAGGCTGGCATTGGGGACATCTACGCCCACTTCGATAACCGTGGTCGCGACAAGCAAGCGTGTTTCGCCGGCAACAAAGCGTTCCATGACAGCGTCTTTCTCAGGCCCGCGCATCCGTCCGTGGACCAATGCGACTTGATCGCCAAAACGCAAGCGCAGCTGTTCGGCGCGTTGTTCGGCGGCGGTAAGATCGCTTTTGTCGCTTTCCTCAACCAAAGGGCACACCCAAAATGCCTGTTTCCCAGCGGAGAGATGACGCGCAACGCCATCGACCAACTCGACAAGTCGGTCTTGAGACATCACGCGGGTTTCCACTGGCGTTCGTCCGGGCGGAAGCTCATCCAAAATCGAGCTATCCATTTCGCCATAAGCCGCAAGCGCAAGGCTGCGTGGAATCGGCGTTGCGGTCATTACCAACAAATGTGGCACGCCCCTGCCCTTGCGTGACAGCATCAACCGTTGCGACACGCCAAACCGATGTTGTTCATCAATGACCGCCACCGCAAGGGCCTTATAGGTCACAGCTTCCTGAAATATCGCATGGGTGCCTACAAGTATATGGATGGACCCATCGGCGAGCCCCATCAATGTCGCCTCACGCAAACTGCCTTTTTCCCGCCCAGTCAGGATTGCGATGTTAATCGGGATCCCTGAAAGCAGTTTTTGTAGGCTGGCATAATGTTGCCGTGCGAGTATTTCGGTGGGCGCTAACATGGCAGACTGCATGCCTGCTTCCACACCGCGCAGCAGCGCCATGAGCGCAACCATCGTCTTGCCCGCACCAACGTCACCCTGGAGCAACCTCAGCATAGGCCGTGACTGCGCCAGATCTCCCTCAATTTCAGCAATAGCGCGCTGCTGCGCGCCCGTCAGCGCAAACGGCAGCTGCAGCTTTGACACCAAAGAGCCGTCCCCACATATCGACACGGCAGTGCGTTTGTCCATCGCCGCGCGTATCAACCGCATCGCAAGTTGGTTGCTGAATAGCTCATCATAAGCCAGCCTATCCCGCGCGCCTTGGTCATCCTTGTTGTGTACTATGTTGATAGATGCGGACCATCCTGACCAACCACGACTGGATAGCAACGTCGGCTCAATCCAATCGGCGAGATCGGGTACGTCCTGCAACGAGGCCGCTGCCAACTGCCCCATACGTTTGTTGGTAAGGCCATCGGACAGCGGATAAATAGGCTCGGCAAGCCCCGGCGAGGCGTCGCTACCAATTGGCACGACATGGTCAGGATGCACCATCTGCAATTCGTCGCCATAACGGTCCAGCTTGCCTGAAATGATGCGTTGTTCGCCGACGGGAAGCTGTTTTCGCGCCCAGCCACCGTTTCGGCCGAAGAATGTGAGCGTGATATAATTGCCGCCTGAATCAGCGGCAAAAATCCTTAAAGGTGCCCGCGGACTGCTACCACCCCGATGATCCATGACGGTGACAGTGAGGATGATGTTATTGCCAACATCAGCGATATCCAAGCACGAGACCGTCTTACGATAGGTCCAGCTATTGGGAAAATGGTATAATACGTCCTTCACCCGCTCCAGCCCAAGCCGCTCCAACGGCTTGGCAAGACCAGGACCTACCCCTTTTAAGGCACGTACTTCTGCAAATAACGGATTGAGTATATCGGGGCGCATGACTAGGGCCTCTTATAACCCGCAATTCATATTCCACCAGAAGCTTAAAGGATGCATGATATGGACGCTGACCCCTATCGTCGTAAATTGCATTATCGTGCACACCACCGCGGCACGCGTGAGGCAGACGCCATGGTTGGTGGATTTTTCGACCATCATTCGGCTGAATGGGGACCAGAACAGTTTGAATGGTTTGAGCGGCTGATTGATGAACAGGATGTCGACATCATGGCATGGGCTTTGGGCACAGCGGAACCAGACGCTGCCTTTGCTGGCCCATTGATGGATCTCATGATGCAGCTTGATTTCATTTCGCTCCCTGAAGGGCTTAGCACGCACAAGTGATTATTGACCTGCAGCGGATCATAAACAGCCGCCAAGCACTAACTCTTGCGTCGGTGCCAAACGGCTTTGTGCCCTTGTTGTTGGCCGACCTGACACGGGCGGCAAAAACACGCACGCTGTATATTGCGCCAGATGAATCGGCCATGCGCGCGATAGCCGACGCGACACCCTTTTTCGCGCCCGAACTTGAGATATTAATTCTTCCAGGTTGGGATTGCCTGCCTTATGACCGGGCATCGCCATCGGTGGCCGTAACTTCGCAACGCATGGCAACGTTGCAGGCGCTTCAGCAGCCCACAAAAAAGAAGCAGTTGGTCGTCACGACCATTGGCGCGGTGATCCAGAAATATGTGACGCCATTTCGCATTCGCCAGACTGGCGAGCGTTTGGCCGCCAGCCGCGAAATAAGCCGCGAACGGCTTGCGTCCTTACTTCAATCCAATGGCTATTTCCGTGTCGATACCGTTGCCGACGCGGGTGAGTTTGCCATCCGCGGCAGCATCGTCGACCTGTTCCCGGCGGGAAGCGAAGTTGGCTTGCGCCTCGATTTCTTCGGCGACGAAATTGAGAGCATTCGCCGTTTCAACCCATCGGACCAGCGCAGCATCGATCAGGTTGACCATTTTAATATCTTGCCCGCAGTCGAGGCATTGATGGATGAGGAGGCTATTAAGCGCTTCCGCACGGGCTATCGCGAACGCTTTGGCGTCACCGCAACGGGCGATCCCCTCTATCAAGCTGTCTCCGAAGGCCGCCGACTGTCGGGCATGGACCATTGGTTGCCTTTGTTCGAAGAGCGGATGGCGACGATATTCGATCATGCTGGTGCAGATGCCCTGATAATCCGCGACAGCGGCGCGATTGCTGCAGGCCAATCACGGCTCGATGCCATTACTGACTATCACGAAAACCGCGTAAAGGCGCAGGCGGCTGAACCTGGCAGCTATCGCCCCTTGCCGCCTGAAATGCTTTATTTAAGCGGCGATGAACTCTACCAATTATTTGCCGATAACGCTGCGCATCTTTTAACACCCTTTGCGCAGCCAGACTCAGCCAGCATCATCGATTTTGGCATTAGCGCAGCGCGTGACTTCGCGCCAGAGCGGGCGCAAAAAACGAACGTCTATGAAGCCGTAGCTGCCCATCTTAAGTCACTCCACGCATCCAAAACCAAGACGGTGATCGCCAGCTACTCCGTCGGCGCGCGGGAACGCTTAAAGGGACTGCTGGCGGACCATAAGGCACCAACCATAATCCTTGTCGATAGTTGGCAACAGGCCTTGGGTGTTGCGGCGGGGCAAACCGCAATGGTCGTGCTCCCGCTTGACCATGGCTATACCACGCCAGACCTCGTCGTCCTGAGCGAACAGGACATGCTGGGCGACCGGTTGGTTCGGCGCCAGAAACGCCGCAAATCCAATGATGCTTTCTTGGCCGAATTGGCGGCGCTGACCCCAGGCGACCTAGTGGTACACCAAGACCATGGCATCGGGCGCTATGAAGGCCTCATTTCCATCCCCGTCGGCAACAGCCCGCATGACTGCGTTGCCCTGACCTATTCGGGCGGTGACAAATTATATGTCCCCGTCGAGAATATTGATGTCCTCTCACGCTATGGTTCGGACAGCGAGCATGTCTCGCTGGATAGATTGGGCGGCGAAGCATGGCAGCGCCGTAAATCGAAGCTGAAGGAACGCATTCGTGCCATTGCGGGTGAATTGCTCAAGACCGCCGCCGAGCGTGCATTGCGGGCAAGCTCGATTATCGAGGTTGATGGTCCTGCTTATGCAAGCTTCGTTGACCGCTTCCCCTATGAGGAAACAGAAGATCAGCTCCGTGTAATTGAAGCAGTGCTTCAGGATTTGTCAGTTGGCAAACCAATGGATCGCTTGGTGTGCGGCGATGTTGGCTTCGGCAAGACAGAAGTCGCGATGCGCGCGGCCTTTGCAGCGGCAATGGCGGGTCTCCAGGTTGCGATCATTGCCCCGACAACATTATTGGCGCGGCAACATTATTCGAACTTTGCCGAACGTTTCCGTGACCTGCCGCTACAGCTTGGGAGGCTTTCCCGGCTTGTGCCAACTGCAGAGGCCACGAAGACCCGCGAAGGATTGGCCGACGGAACGGTCGACATCGTCATTGGCACGCACGCCGTTCTGGCAAAAACGCTTCAGTTTAAACGGCTCGGCCTTGTGATCGTGGATGAAGAACAGCGGTTTGGCGTCAATCACAAGGAACAGCTAAAAGCGCTCAAAACCGATGTGCACATGCTCACACTTACCGCGACGCCAATTCCGCGGACGTTGCAGATGGCGATGTCGGGCTTACGCGAACTGTCCGTCATTCAAACACCGCCAGTCGACCGGCTCGCCGTGCGCACATATGTCATGCCTTGGGACCCAGTCGTGCTGCGTGAGGCGCTCTTGCGCGAACATTATCGCGGCGGGCAAAGCTTTTTCGTCGTGCCCCGCATTACCGACCTTACCGAGATTGAAGAATTTCTGCGTACCGACATACCTGAAGTGAAATTTGTCACCGCACATGGCCAAATGTCGCCGACCCAAGTTGAAGAGCGCATGAGCGCTTTCTACGAAAAGCGATATGATGTGCTGTTGTCGACCACCATCGTCGAAAGCGGTCTCGACATCCCAAGCGCTAACACCTTGATCATTCATCGCGCAGACCGCTTTGGTTTGGCACAATTATATCAGCTGCGCGGGCGCGTAGGCCGATCGAAGACCCGCGCTTATGCCTATCTCACCCATGAACCCAATCGGGTGCTGACCGAGACAGCAGAAAAGCGCTTGAAGGTGCTGGGCGACCTCGACAGTCTGGGCGCAGGCTTCCAACTTGCGAGCCATGACTTAGACATTCGCGGCGCTGGCAATCTGGTAGGCGACGAACAGTCAGGTCATATCAGAGAAGTCGGCTTTGAATTATATCAATCGATGCTTGAAGAAGCGATCTTGGAGGCCCGCGCTGGCGCGCAAGGTCTTGCCAAGCCGCGCGGCAGCTTCTCGCCGCAGATCACCATCGACGCACCGATTCTTATTCCGGAGGATTATGTCCCCGATCTTTCGGTTCGCATGGCGCTGTATCGCCGCCTGAACGATCTCGAAGAAGGTCAAGATGTCGAAGGCTTTGCCGCCGAAATGGCCGACCGTTTTGGCCCTATCCCGGAGCCAACGCAAAATCTGCTCAAGCTTATCCAAATCAAGCAAAATGCGCTCATCGCACAGGTCGCAAAAATCGAAGTCGGCGCGCGTGGGACGTTGGTCAGCTTCCATCAGGATACACCGCCCAACGTCACGGGATTACTGGCTTATGTCGACAAGCTTGGCCAAACGGCGAAGCTTCGTCCTGATAGCAAGCTGGTGATCAACCGCGTTTGGGGCGACCCTGTGGCGCGGCTGAACGGCTGTTTGCAGTTGTCACGCGGCCTCGCCAGTCTGGCACGCAAATCCAGTTAAACGGGGTTGCGGGGCATCGTTTCGAAGCTATCCGCCGGCGTTGGGCACCAAATATTCGTCTCCCACCTAAAGTTCATGACGCGCAACGCCCATATTGTCACTGGTTCATGCGGTGGCACCGATTAATTCAGCTTTGCCCGAAAGGCTTTTGCGCTTACATCGCGCAAATGATCGACGGTTTTGGACGCAATATTGACTATTTACGGATATCCGTGACTGACCGGTGCAACTTCCGTTGTACCTATTGCATGCCCGAACAGCAGACTTTTCTGCCGCATCGCGATCTCCTCACTTATGATGAAATCATGAAGCTCGTAGAGCGCTTCATCGCGCATGGCATCCGCAAAATACGGCTTACGGGCGGAGAACCACTTGTGCGGCGCGATATTGAAGTCTTGATCGAAGCGCTTGGGCAGCATGTAAAGGCAGGGAATCTTGACGAGCTGACCATGACCACAAACGGCAGCCGTTTGCAGAAATTTGCGCCGTTGCTTGCTTCTGCCGGAATGAAACGGATTAATGTCAGCCTCGACACGCTGGATCCCGACGCTTTCCGTCAGATCAGCCGAGGCGGCGACTTGGCTATTGTGTTGGCTGGCATCCACGCCGCGCGGGCGCATGACTTAGACGTAAAAATCAACATGGTCGCGCTCAAGAACGAAAACGAAGACGCCTTATTGCCAATGGCCGATTTCTGTGTCGAACATGGTTTGGATCTTACGCTTATTGAAACCATGCCTATGGGCGCCGGCGTATTGGAACGCGAAGAACGCTACATTGCGCTAGACGATTTTACCGCACCACTTCGCGCGCGATATGACTTTCATCCTTTGGCGCATAAAAGCGCTGGCCCGGCCCGTTACTGGCGCGAAGATACTTTGGGGCTTAGGCTTGGCCTTATTACGCCTATGAGCCACAATTTCTGCGACCATTGCAACCGCATCCGGCTCACCACCGATGGTAAGATTTACATGTGCCTTGGCTCGGAACTGCATGTCGACCTTCGCAAGGCGCTGCGCGATGGCGTGCCATCTGATGTCGATCATTTGCTTCAGACGGCATTGCGTCTTAAACCTCAACGTCATGAATTTGAAAGCCAGCTTGCGCAGCCCAGATTGCGGCTCGCACGCCATATGAACGCAACAGGTGGATGACTCGATTTATGCAACTTGCCATTATTTCATCGGCAACCCCGCAAGCGCGGGAGGCAGAGGCGCTATTACGCGGAGTTCATGATTTCGTGCCACTCGACAGCGCCGACGCGGTTATCGTGCTTGGTGGTGACGGTCACATGCTTCAGGTGCTGCACCAGTTACTGGAAAGCCGACGCGATATTCCTGCTTACGGCATGAACCGCGGCACCATCGGCTTTTTGATGAACGGATGGGACTTGCAAGATCTGCCGAGCCGGCTTCGGCGCGCAAAGTCTTTTTCGGTCCGACCGTTAACGACCGAGATTACGACAATCAGCGGACAGAAATTTACCTTACCCGCCATTAACGAGGTGTCTCTGCTGCGCGAAACGCGTCAGGCGGCGAAGCTCGAAATCTCCGTCAATGATAGGGCTGTCATTCCCGAACTGATCTGCGACGGCATTTTGGTTTCGACGCCTGCTGGCTCAACCGCATATAATCTATCGGCCAACGGGCCTATATTGCCGCTTGATTCCTCGCTGCTGGCATTAACGCCTATAAGTCCGTTTCGCCCCCGCCGTTGGAAGGGCGCCATTTTGCCGGATCGCTATGTTATCCGGATTAATATCTTGGAGGCCAGCAAAAGGCCGGTAAGCGCCGTGGCGGACCAACGCGAAATCCGCGATATCGCCCAGATCGAAGTAGCCTTGGACCGTAGCCGCGCGCTTACATTATTGTTCGATCCCGAACACGCCCTTGATGACCGCATTGCGATGGAACAATTTATTGTCTGAACCGGCAATGGACGCTTGCCAAAAGCAAAAAAGCGCTGCTATACGCGCGCCTCTGCCCGAGGCTATCGGGCTGTTCCCTGGTAGCTCAGTGGTAGAGCAGTTGACTGTTAATCAATTGGTCGGGGGTTCGAATCCCTCCCGGGGAGCCATT
>CALGEE010000110.1 GCA_937881525.1 uncultured Sphingomonadales bacterium
CATACACTCGAAAGCACTGTCCATCTATATCTCGCCAACCGCGGTATCTTGCTTGCGCCTTTCCACAATATGATGCTGGTCAGTCCGGTGACGCAAGCGGCGCAAGTCGACCGCCTTGCGGCAGAGTTGAACTCTGCGCTGACTGAGCTATTAGCATAAAAAAATCAGGACTTACGAAAGTATCATCATGACAATCAAGCGGGCAAAATCATCAGCGATCATTGCGCCACGGAGCGAAGCGGAGGCCTTTTTTGCGGCATATCCCGACATCGACTCCGTTGAGATGATCTATACCGATTTTGGCGGCGTGCCGCGGGGAAAGCGGCTGCGCCAGCATGAGGTTTTGTCAGTCTATGAAATTGGACGGTTTTTCCCTGGTTCAATTGCTGTTGTCGATATCACTGGGCAAGACACCGTGGAAACGGGATTGGTATGGGAAGATGGCGACGCTGACCGTTCGATGAAGCCAATCCCCAGCACACTTGTGCGCACACCATGGGCAGGCGACAATGCGGCGCAATTCATGGTCGATTTTTATGAATTGGATGGCCAGCCACATGACCTTGATCCGCGCCATGTGCTTGGTCTTGTCGTTGACCGCTTTGCCGAAATGGGGCTGACGCCCGCCTTGGCGGTTGAACTAGAATTCTATTTGTTGGATCCAAAGCGTGCGCGTGATGGTTCCATCCGCCCAGCTCGGCCAGAGTATAATCGCGAAACGCCGCAGATGGTCGAAGTCTATGGCTTGCGCGAACTGGACGACTTTCGCCCCTTCTTCGACGAGTTATACGAAACATGCGATATTCAAGGGCTGCCGCTTGAATCCGCGATTTCGGAATTTGCACCCGGTCAGTGCGAGTTGACATTGCGCTACAAGCCCGACGTGCTTCGGGCATGCGACGATGCCATCATGTATAAGCGCGTGGTCAAGGCAGTGGCACAAGCACATGGTCTTGAAGCGACTTTCATGGCGAAACCATTTGCCGAACAAGCAGGCTCAGGGATGCATATTCACGTCTCGATGAACGATGCCGAAGGACTCAACCTATTTGCCTCCGACGATCCGGAAGGCACTGCAATGTTGCGTCACGCCATTGGTGGAATGATCGCGAGTGTTGGCGACTGCTTCGCGCTCTTTGCGCCACATGCCAACAGCTACCGCCGTTTCAAGGCGAACAGCTACGCGCCGTTCGCACCGACATGGGGCGTCAACAACCGAACCGTTTCCTTTCGCATCCCGGCTGGTCCGGCATCAAGCCGCCATGTGGAACATCGCGCCTGTGGCGCGGATGCAAACCCATATCTTGCAGTCGCTGCCGTATTGTCGGGCATTCACCACGGCATCACGGATCAGATCGATCCAGGCCCAGCGGTCGTTGGCAATGGCTATGACCGCGATGGATCAGGCGATGACAAGCCGCCAAGCAACTGGTTTACCGCAGTCGACCGCTTTCACAGCTCCAAATTGCTGCGTGAATATCTCGGCGACCGTTTTGTCGACATGTTTACTACCGTAAAGCGCGTCGAACAGGATCGCTATTTTGGCCACGTGCCGAGCATCGACTATGACTGGTATTTGCGCAACGCTTAAGCCTAAGCAGGAAACCGCGTTAATAGGTTTTGAAGCGCGGCGGGGTTCAGCATAGTGCTGAATTCGCACCCGACAATATTGCAGTCGTTCCAAATGACCTTGGCCTGAATCGCCATAAGGCCGGGCATAGTTCGCCGCACTTGTGTGCCCGCAGCCATCCCCGTCAGCGCCTCACGAGCGACACCGGAAAGCGACAGGTTGCGGACAATCACGGAGTATCCCGATGAACCCGAAGGACGCATGATAGCAGGGATTATAACGCAAACGCGCGGGGTACTGCGATCTTCGCGCGCTGAGTCTTCGTATCGTTTATATGTTATGGTCCTCAATGACGCGCTGTTGATGACCGTTTATTCCTGTGTGACGGATGGTTGCTAACGAATCACGGTGAATTTAATAATTCGCATTGCGGTTAAAATGGCGTTTATCGCTTTGTGTTCCTGCACTTGCATTTCGGCAACGTCGCGGCCATATGCGGCGTGGGAGTCGGATGGACGTGGCACTCGCCAACCTGGTCAGATCCTGACGGAAGCAGCCACAACGAATTCGCTGCGGGTCATTCGCCTCCTACTTTTCCCCGTGTTTCGGTTGAGAAGACTTCGACAAAGGTCGATGACCATATTAACATGAGGATAATGCCCGATTCCGATACCCCAGAATTCGCCGAACGCGACCCAGATATTCCTGATGATGCATTGGGGCTGGGTTTGGATTTGCCTGTAGTGGCTAAGCCCGCCGCCGCGCCCGTGGCGACTGGCGGAGCGGCATACCGCGTTTTGGCACGCAAATATCGGCCACAGACATTTGCGGAACTTATTGGACAGGACGCCATGGTCCAAACCTTGGGTAACGCCATAAAGCGTGACCGCCTTGCACATGCATTCCTGATGACTGGCGTGCGCGGTGTGGGAAAAACCTCAACCGCGCGATTGATTGCCAAGGCGTTGAACTGCATTGGCACCGACGGGCAGGGCGGCCCGACTATTGACCCATGCGGGGCTTGCGAGCCTTGCGTCGCAATCGCGGAGGGTCGGCATATCGACGTCATCGAAATGGATGCCGCAAGCCACACCGGCGTAGATGATGTGCGGGAGATTATTGAGGCTGTGCGTTACTCCGCCGTGTCGGCACGCTACAAAATCTACATTATCGACGAAGTCCACATGCTGTCCAAAAACGCATTTAATGCGCTGTTGAAGACGCTTGAAGAACCGCCTGGCCATGTAAAGTTTTTGTTCGCAACGACAGAAGTCAACAAGGTTCCGATTACAGTCCTGTCGCGGTGTCAGCGCTTTGATCTGAAACGGATACCCACCGAAAAGCTTTCGGCGCATTTCGCTGAAATCGCCGCCAAGGAAGCCGTAGAGGCTGAAACCGAGGCGCTGACTTTAATTGCGCAAGCCGCCGAGGGTTCTGTTCGCGACGGTCTGTCGATCCTTGATCAAGCCATTGCCCATGCCGATATGGAGGGTGATGGAAAAGTCACCGCGGCGCAGGTGCGCGACATGTTGGGCCTGTCCGACCGTGGTGCGATCCGCCGTCTCTTTGGCCTAATCCTTATCGGCGATGCGCAGGCAATGCTGGCGGAGGCAAAGAACCAATATAATCTAGGTGTTGAGCCGCTGGCGATGTTCGCTGGACTGTTGTCCGAAGTACATAGGCTCACACTCACGAAGGTTGGCGCGCCACGCGATGGAGCGCTGGATGCCGAAGCTAATGCTGTGGTTGAGGATCATGCTGACCGTTTATCTTTCCCGGTTCTGCATCGTCTTTGGCAATTGTTGTTAAAAGGGCAGGAGGAAGTCGCGCGCGCATCGGTGCCACTAGATGCAGCTGACATGGCCCTGTTGCGCGTGATCCATGCCGCAACGCTGCCGGACCCTGGTGAGCTTGCCAAGATGATCGGTGAGGGGGCGTTCACGGCGGCAATACCTGCTTCTGCGCCCACTGCGCCTGATGCCCCGGCCTCCGCTTCGGTGCAGTCATTAATGCCGGCGACGTTTAAAGCGCTTTTGGATCGTTTGGCGCGTGATGGGTTTGTAAGCCTTGAAATGACGTTACGCGATGTTATCCGTCTGGTCGAATATGCGCCGCCTATGTTGGCGTATCAATTGGCGGGTCCAGTCGCGCCGAGGTTTGTTTCGGAACTGCGAGATGCTCTGGCGAAGGTTACGGGCACGCGCTGGGACTTAGAAGAACGCCCAGGTGATGCCCAGCCAAGCTTGTTGGAGCAGGAGCAAGCCGACGCCGAGGCTGATAAACGCATTATAATGGGGTCACCTTTGGTCAAAGCGGCGTTTGCTGCGTTTCCCGAGGCGGAGCTGCTCGACAGCGATGATAATGGCATGAAATGGAGTAAGAGCGCGTGAAAAGCATGGAAGAGATGATTAAGGCTGCGCAAGAAGCTGCCCAGAATATCCAGCAACAGATGGAACAAGCGCAGGCAACGCTGGATACGATCCGGGTTGAGGGCGTTTCTGGAGGCGGTCTGGTGAAGGTTAAGGTGACTGCAAAAGGCCGGATATTGAACGTTGAAATCGATGAAAGCCTCATCGTGCCAGCCGACAAGGGCATGTTGGAAGACCTTATCACAGCAGCATTCAACGACGCCCGTGACAAGGCTGATGCCGCCAGCAATGCGGAAATGGGTAAGATGTCTAGCGGATTGCCGCTGCCTCCAGGGTTCAAATTGCCATTTTAACAAGGCGAATGGCTGTAGTGACTTAGGTCCATTACGGTTTTTCCCCAGTTAAATGTGCCTAACCCGTGCACATGCATTGAAAGCGTCTGCAAAGCCCTCATATTGGGTTGGAACAGGCAGGTTGCCGTTTTGGGTGACCGCCAATTGGAGTATCTATGGATCTGAACCTTCCATTATTGCCACTGCGCGATATTGTTGTTTTCCCTGGCATGATTGTGCCGTTGTTTGTTGGGCGCGATAAATCGGTTGTTGCCTTGGAACAGGCAATGAAAGCCAATAACGAGATTTTTCTTGTCGCGCAGCTTGACCCTGCCGAGGATGATCCCGGCAAGGATGATCTTTACAATATCGGCGTGACCGCCACGATCATGCAGCTGTTGAAGTTGCCTGATGGCACAGTGCGCGTGCTGGTTGAGGGTAAACAACGCGCTGAATTGCGCGACTTGATCGAGCGTGACGACAACTATGTTGAAGCGACCGTCACCTTGGTTGACGAACAAAGCGCGGATGGTCCCGAGGCAACCGCACTGATGCGTTCAGTAACCGAGCAGTTCGAGAATTATTCGAAACTGAACAGGAAAATGCCCGCGGAGACAGCTGTTCAGTTGACCGAGATCGACACCCCGTCGGCACTTGCGGACGCCGTTTCGGCCAATATTCAATTGAAGGTCTCGGATAAGCAGTCGTTGTTGGTTGAAGCCAACCCGCTTCGCCGGCTTGAAATGGCCTTTGCCTTCATGGAAGGCGAGCTTGGCGTTTTGCAGGTTGAAAAGAAAATCCGTGGCCGTGTGAAGCGGCAAATGGAAAAGACTCAGCGCGAATATTATTTGAATGAGCAGATGAAAGCCATTCAGCGCGAGCTTGGCAATGACGATGGCGAAGGCGGTGACGAGGTTGCCGAAATTCAGGTCAAGATTGACACGATGAAGCTCTCCAAGGAAGCAAAAGCGAAAGCCAACGCGGAACTGAAAAAGCTGCGCGGGATGGCGCCGATGTCGGCAGAAGCCACGGTCATCCGCAACTATCTTGATACGCTCTTGGGTATTCCATGGGGCAAAAAGTCCAAGCTGAAGCGCGATATTGCCAAGGCGCAGGACGTTCTTGATGGCGACCACTTCGCTTTGGAAAAGGTTAAGGACCGGATCGTCGAATATCTTGCGGTGCAAGCGCGGACGAACAAGCTGAAGGGGCCAATATTGTGCCTTGTTGGCCCTCCGGGTGTTGGTAAGACATCTCTTGGCAAATCGATTGCCAAGGCGACGGGTCGTGAGTTTATCCGCCAATCCTTGGGCGGCGTCCGGGACGAGGCCGAGATACGCGGCCACCGTCGTACCTATATTGGTTCAATGCCCGGCAAGGTCGCGGCCAATTTGAAAAAGGCGGGGACGATGAACCCGTTGTTCTTGCTCGATGAAATCGACAAGCTTGGACAGGATTTCCAGGGCGATCCAGCGTCGGCCTTGCTTGAGGTTCTTGATCCTGAACAGAACAACAAGTTCAATGACCATTATCTGGAAATCGATCTCGATTTGTCAGACGTGATGTTCGTAACGACCGCAAACAGCATCAACTTACCGCAGGCGTTGTTGGACCGGATGGAAATCATCCGTCTTGAAGGCTACACTGAGGACGAGAAGTTTGAGATTGCCAAGCGCCATTTGGTAGAAAAGCAGATCGAGGCTCACGGGCTTAAGCTTGAAGAGTTTTCGATAAGCGACGATGCACTGCGTGATGTCATTCGCTATTACACAAGAGAGGCCGGCGTTCGGACTCTGGAGCGCGAGATCGCGAAGCTGGCGCGTAAATCGTTACGGCGGATATTGGAAGGTAAGGACAAGAGCATTGTCATTACGCCCGAAAATCTTGCCGACTTCTCCGGCGTTCGTAAATTTCGCCATGACATGGGTGAGGAAGAAAACCAGATCGGTGCCGTTACGGGTCTCGCTTGGACTGAAGTGGGTGGTGAGTTGCTAACCATTGAAGCTGTCACTGTTCCTGGTAAGGGGAATATTAAGACGACAGGTAAGCTAGGCGAAGTCATGAGCGAGTCGATTCAGGCGGCCTTGAGCTACGTAAAGGCGCGCGCGCCGAGCTACGGCATCAAACCAAGCCTGTTTGCGCGCAAAGATGTGCACATTCACCTTCCCGAAGGCGCAGTGCCCAAGGATGGCCCATCGGCCGGTATAGGCATGGTAACGTGCATCGTGTCGACACTAACGGGTATTGCCGTGCACCGTGATGTTGCCATGACAGGCGAAGTCACGTTGCGTGGACGTGTGTTGCCGATTGGTGGTTTGAAAGAGAAATTGCTGGCGGCTTTGCGCGGCGGGATTAAAACGGTGCTCATTCCCCAAGAGAATGAAAAGGACCTTGCGGACATTCCAGCAAACATCAAGGACGGTCTTGAGATTATCCCAGTCAGTCATGTCGATCAGGTTCTGGCGCATGCTTTAGTATCCCCATTGGTCGCCGTGGAATGGACTGAGGCGGATGATCTGGCAGCGGCGTTACCGGCTGTAACTGGCGGTGAAAATGGGGTGCCTGTGACACATTGAGGCGGCGTGTCCTGCTATTATAAGTGTATAATGATCAGGACTCGTCGTTTTTGACAGAAAATGAGCGTTTTGGGCCAATATTTCCTTTGACAGTGTTACCATTCTGCTCATTATCACGCCACCGGCCTTAGCCGCGACTCACTTATCAATAAATGAGTCTCATATAATTTTAAGAGGGGGGTTCCCACATGAACAAACAAGATCTCGTCAGTGCAGTCGCCGAAGCTAGCGGTTTGACCAAGGCTGATGCCGGCAAAGCCGTCGAAGCAGCATTTGGAGCAATCACTGGCGCTCTGAAGAGCGGCGGCGAAGTACGTCTCGTTGGTTTTGGTACCTTTGGTGTTGCAAAGCGTAAGGCATCGACCGGACGTAACCCACGCACCGGTGAGCCAATGACCATCAAGGCATCGACTCAGCCAAAGTTCAAAGCTGGCAAGGCTCTCAAGGACGCTGTCAACTAAGACACACACCAAGAAATTGCTTACAGAGGGCGGGGCGAAAGCACCCGCCCTTTTTTATGCCCATATTGGTCACAAGAGAAGATCGGCGACGAACAAGTTGTGCGCATGACCCTAGTTAGGGCAATCCACGTCTTCGAAGGACGTAGCTAAGTTGCCTAAAACCCGACCACACTGTGGGGTGGATATTTAGGCAGCCATACGGGGCGTGTTTCGGGCGCGCGACATCGCGGGAAAGGGGATGATCTCCGCAGGGGCCAGACGCCGCATTTCGCCCAATATTATCCGGCGCTCACGCTGCGGTGAGGGAGCAAACTCCATATCAATCACTTCGCGAATACGCGGCATGGCATTGCGGATAGACAGCAAGATTACACCAACTGATGCACTCAGCGCGATCACGAAAAGAAGGGTAGCGATGATAGTCATGGCACTGGTCCTTTGCGCTCCCACCCTAACTAAGTGGGGAAGTTTGATTCGGCCAAACACCGGATATGGAAATTTGTTCACTATTTGTTCCAATATGTCAAGCGGCATTTCGCGCGTGGAACATGGCTGGGTAACTTTGGGGATTGCCTGTGGATAACTTGCTCGGCCGCAAAAAGTTCACTGGCCTGCGAAATTACGGTGCGCTGCGTGTTCCGCGCCGAACGTAACAAGAAAGGAGATGCGCTCGGGAGGCGCAGACTGCTGTGCGTCGCCAAGCGATTGATCTTCGGCGAACGCCGACGAGGATATTGCGAGCAGCGCGATTGAAGCAGTAACTGCCCAACGTGTTTTCAACTTGTCTTCCTGTCCATAATGTCTCGCTATGCGGTGCGTTCTGAACCGATTGTTAATGCGACTACACCAAATTGCGCCATCTGGTGAGTCTGTTGGTGCTTGACGAATCCTGTCGACAACTATAACGGCTCCGTCATTCCACATGGGAAACGCACATACCGGTGCTGATCTTTGTCTTTCAGGCAAAAGTGAAGTTCTAGTTTCCCAGAGGCTCAACCGGAAGGAGAAGTACCATGGCGGCACCTGTCGTAACCATGCAGCATTTGCTTGAAGCTGGGGCCCATTTCGGCCACCAAACACACCGTTGGAACCCGCGTATGAAGCCGTATATCTTCGGCGCGCGCAACGGCATCCACATTCTCGACCTGTCGCAGTCCGTGCCATTGTTCGCACGTGCTCTAGATTTCGTCGCACAGAGCGTTTCGTCTGGCGGCAAGGTTCTGTTTGTTGGCACGAAGCGCCAGGCGCAAGGCCCAATTGCCGATGCGGCACGCGCATCGGGTCAGCATTTCGTAAACCATCGCTGGTTGGGCGGTATGCTCACCAACTGGAAGACCATTTCGAACTCGATCAAGAAGCTCAAGACGCTTGAAGAGCAGCTTTCGGGCGACACGCACGGTTTCACGAAGAAGGAAATTCTTCAGATGACCCGCGAGCGCGATAAGCTTGAAATGAGCCTCGGCGGTATCCGCGACATGGGTGGCATTCCTGACGTTATGTTCGTCATCGACGCAAACAAGGAAGAACTCGCCATCAAGGAAGCCAATGTTCTTGGTATTCCAGTGATAGCGATCCTCGATTCAAACGTATCGCCTGACGGCATTGCATTCCCGGTTCCTGCAAATGATGACGCTGCACGCGCCATTCGTTTATATTGCGACGCGGTGGCTACCGCAGCAACCAAGGGCAATATAAACGCTAAGGTTGCCAAGGGCATT
>CALGEE010000111.1 GCA_937881525.1 uncultured Sphingomonadales bacterium
CACAAGGTTGCCCATGTAAGTCGAACAGCAGCCTGATCGCCTCTGTTGATAACTCACATTGCTTGGGACACAGTTGCGAGAAACAGTGTTTAGGCACGCGGATGAGAACACGGTACTTAAGAACAGGTTTGTCAGGCTGAGCCTTTGACCACATTGGACGTCCGCCTCGCTCTTGCCGACAGTGCAGATTAAAGCCCCCTTATCTTAGGATCAAGCGCATCGCGCAGACCGTCGCCAATGTAATTCACAGCGAGCACAGTCAATGAAATCGCAAGGCCAGGCCAGATCACCCTTTCAGGGAAGGCGGTCATGCGGTCCACTGAATCAAACAGGATCTTTCCCCATGTAGGGAAATCCGACGGAAAGCCAAGGCCAAGAAATGAAAGTGCCGATTCTGTAATGATCGCATGCGCTAGCCCGAGGGTCGCCGACACCATGATTGGCGACATTACATTGGGCAACAGGTGTCGTGTGATAATTCTGCGTGACGGGGTACCGATGCTGCGCGCGGCGAGCACAAATTCGCGTTCCTTCAGAGCCATCACATCGCCCCGCACAATCCGCGCGGTTTGCATCCAACTGGTGATACCAATGCCCACTACGATTAGGATGAAAATACCGTTCTCAGGGCCAAAATTAGCACGTAGCGGATCGCGGAACAGCAGCATCATCACCAAAAGTAGCGGCAGCAGTGGTAGCGCCAGCACCAGATCGGTAAATCGCATGAGCAGCCCATCTGCCTTTCGGAAATACCCTGCCACAACGCCGACCAGCGTGCCAATGAACACAGAAAGGATCATTGCAGTCCAGCCTACCGCCAGCGATATCCGCCCACCCTGCATGATATTAGCCATGATGTCGCGGCCTAGGTTATCGGTGCCCATTGGATGCGCCCAGCTGACCTTGGCACTGCTGTTAAACAGCACCTGATAGATTGGCCGTACATCCTTATTGCGAATGTCGAGCTTGCCTGGTTCTACGCTCCACACCCATGGGCCAGCCAAGACAAATAACGTAATGAAAATAATAAAGCCAAGGCCAAAGACCGCCCCTTTGTGCGTGCAAAATTGCGTGTAGACGTCTAGCCACTGATTGCGCGGTTTCATGGCTAGCTGGGGTAAGTCACTCATAACGAATCCTTGGATCAAGAATGCTGTACAGCACGTCTGCGATCAGATTCATCAAAACAATCAGTACGGCCAGTAGGAAGGTGATCGTCATAACCATCGGAATATCCGACCCCTGCAGAGCAAGGATAAGCAATTGCCCCAGCCCGTTCACTTTGAATATCTGTTCGGTGATAATCGCTCCACCAAATATCGACGGAACGCCAAGTGCGATCACAGTCACAACAGGGATCATCGAATTACGTAGAACGTGTTTGAGTACCACGACGCTTTCAGTCATTCCCTTGGCACGCGCAGTGCGGACGTAATCCTGTGACAGATTGTCCAGCATGGATGCGCGCATATAACGGCTAACCGTTGCTGTCGTCTGCAAGGCCAGCACCATGACGGGCATTACCATCTGCATCAACTGCTGCTTAAACGTCGCCCAGTCACGGACTAACAGCGTAGTATCATAGATCGATGGTAACCAGCCCAGCTGAACCGAAAAGATCACGATTAAGAGTACTCCCGAAAAGAACGGGGGTACCGAAAAGCCAATCGTCGATACGAAGGTACCCACCTGGTCAAAGACTGAGTATTGTCGATAGGCACTTATTATTCCTATGGGAAGCGCGATCAGCACGCCCACAACATACGACATGCCGACCACCCACAACGTCTGTGGCAGGCGCTGTGCGATCACATCAAACACGGGGCTGCGCGACTGAAAGCTAATGATACGCTGTTTGCCATCGGCGAAATTGGTGCCAAACGTATTGTCGATCCAATATTGTGGCTCGACAATAAAAAACTGGTTCAGCCAGAGCGGGAAGCGCACATACCACGGCTCTCCAAGCCCAAGTGCTATCCGCATCTTTTCTTTGACCTCAGGCGGGATAGTCAACGGCATCTGTGCCATCGGGTCACTAGGGGCCAGTTCCAGCAGCATGAAAATCACAAAAGCGATGAAGAAAAGCGTTGGAATGCATATCAGCAATCTACGAAAAATGTAATTCAGCATTACAACGCCTTTAGTCAAACCGATATTAGAGGTAGGCTGGGTTTATCCCAGCCTACTCACATGCGCTTATTCGGCGAGCCGGAACCAGTCAGCGACGTTCCACAACTCGCTGTCCCATGTGTTTAAGACAACACCGCCAAGGCTGTTGGCATGGGCCGAGACTCGACCACGGTCTACCAGGGGCACGATGACCATGCTGTCTTTGGTGAGCATGTCGTTTAGTTTACGCGCGATCCGGCTACGTTCCGCAATATCCGCAGTCTGCTGCAGTTCGACAACCAGCGCGTCATATGCTGGATCACAAAAACGGTTGATGTTTTCACCCTGCCACTGCGTTTCGGGGCGTGGGGCCTTGTCGCAGGTATAACCACCCAAATAAGATTGCGGATCAGAACCGTCAAAATTGTTAGCATACATTTCCACATCTGCGTAGAACTTCTCAAACGTGTCAGGTGAACCTGGATCACCGCCAAAGAACACAGATGCATCTATGTTGCGCAACTCAGTGTTTACCCCAATCTGGTCCCACATGTCTTTGATCAGCGCCTGAAAATCTTGCCGTACGGCGTTGGTAGATGTTTGGAACAGGATGTTTAATTCCACGCCGTCCTTATCGCGGATGCCGTTGCCATTGCTGTCAACCCACCCTGCCTTGTCTAGCAGCGCGTTGGCACCGTCAATGTCCTGTACAAGGCAGCCAGTGTTGTCGAGTGACGCATAAATCTCTGGGCCCGGCACAAGGTTACAAGTTGCACGGCCAGCCTGACCATAACCTACCTCAACTAGCAATTCCCGATCGATTGCCATTGACAATGCGCGGCGCACAGCCTCTTCGCTTAGGAACGGATGTGGTTCGGCCGCAGTGGAGCGCGTTTCGGGCGGGAGATCAGGGGATGGGTTGGTAAGGTTCATTTCGATCCGTTCAACAAGCGTGCCGAAGGCAGATACCGGTGTGCCCATTCCGGCAGCGGCCATCGACGCAATCACGTCAGGTGCTAGTTGCAAGTTCCAAGCGTAATCAAATTCGCCAGTTTCGAGCACTGCACGGCCAGCAGCAGTGGCATCACCACCACCTTTAAAAGTAACTGTCGCAAAAGCAGGTTTGCTGGCATCGCGGTAATTGGTATTGGCTTCCAGCTGGATCACGTCATTGGTGCGAAAATCAGTCACGACGAACGGGCCAGTTCCAATAGGGCCAAAGTTAGCCTCAGTACATTCCGGGGCGCGTGCGCCAAGGCAATCTGCGAACTGCGCCGCTTGTAGTATCGGCGACTGGCCGCCGACCATTGGGCCATATGGGTTTGGCTGAGGGGCTTCAAAGATGATCTGAATCGTCAAATCATCTAGTGCCGCTACGGTCTGTACGCCGTTGTACTTGGACAGTTGCGCGCAGCCACCTTCGGGATGCATACAATATTCGGACGTAAAGACAGCATCTGCTGCGGTCACCGCTGTCCCGTCGGACCATAGCAAGCCCTCTTTTAGTTTCCATGTGATTGTTGTCAGATCTTCTGATACGCCACCATTAGCAACAGTCGGAATGTCCTTAGCCAGATATGGAACTAGCGCGCCAGTGTTGTCATAACGCGCCAGTGGTTCAAGGATGATCGAGGAGGCTTCGACATCCTTGGTGCCACCCGATAAAAAAGGGTTTAGAATGGAGGGGGCTTGCCAGTAAATGATGTTGAGCTGGCCAGAGCTGCCACGAACGCCGTCATCCTCTTGTGCGAATGCCAAAGGCGTAAATATAATTGCTGTGGCGGCACCCATTAGGGCTGTTTTCAGTTTCATTTTATCTTCTCCTTGTTGACGCTCTTATACCTCTGTCCCTGCCGTTACACCGGCAGTGGTCGGGGTTTTGTTGTACATATGGCATGCCACAAATCGGCCCGGCTGGACCTGCCAGTAATCAGGTTCAATTTCTCTACAAATATCCAACGCGGCAGGACAACGGGTGCAGAAATTGCACCCTCTGGGCGGGTTTGATGGGGAGGGCACGTCACCCTGCAGCACAATCCGTCCCGATAGGCGCGCACGCGCCGGGTCGGGTTCGGGCACGGCAGACAAAAGCGCGCGAGTATATGGATGCAACGGGTCGCGATAGAGCGCCTCACTCGAGGCCAATTCGACGATCTTGCCCAAATACATTACTGCCACCCGCGTCGCGATATGGCGAACCATTGACAGATCGTGGCTAATAAAAAGATAGGTGAGGCCGAGTTGCTCCTGCAAGTCTTCCAGCAGGTTCACTACCTGCGCCTGAATCGACACATCGAGCGCTGCAATTGGTTCATCACAGACAATGAACTTAGGGTTCAACGCCAGCGCGCGGGCAATCCCAATCCGCTGGCGCTGCCCTCCTGAAAAAGCATGCGGATATCGTTTGGCGAAATTGCGGTTCAACCCCACAGCGTTCATCAAGTCCGCAACTTTCGCAGTCTTCTGCGTCATGCTGAGGCTAGTGTGTTCATCCAACGGTTCACGGATGATCGCTTCGACTGTCATGCGCGGATTCAGCGAAGCTTGTGGGTCTTGAAATACCATCTGCATTGTCGGGCGCAAGGATCGCAGCTTGGCTTGGGACATCGTCCCAATCTCTC
>CALGEE010000112.1 GCA_937881525.1 uncultured Sphingomonadales bacterium
TACGGCCTACTGATAAGCGCCGGCGTCAGCATCGCCGATACTTTGTTCATGATCGCAGCGGCCTGTTTGGTGTCCGCCTTGATTGCTTGGCGTCTTCACAAAGCCTGCGATATCGCCGAGCTTCAGGTCGCGCAATAAAACGCGTGAGCGCCCCAAAAAAGTGCCGAGGATGAGCATGAACAGTTAGGTTTTTCTTTTTGCTGCAAAGACTTCCATTGCGGCGCCGTGCGCACCAAACCGACTGAAGGTGGCGGTTAGGTTATGTGTCTGTTAAGTTGCGTGGTTTAAATCAGGAGTTGCCGGATGATGGAAAGATTTGCTCAAATTCAACGCACTGGCGGACCAGAGGTTATTGAGTGGGCCGATATGCAGCTTATCGAACCTGCACCGGGCGAAGTGCGGATGCGCAATCTTGCGGTAGGCCTCAACTTTATCGATACCTATCATCGCAGCGGGCTTTATCCGATGGCGAAGCCTTGCGGATTGGGCATGGAGGCTGCGGGTATTGTCGAAGCTGTTGGTGACGGGGTCAGCGACTGGCAAGTAGGCGAACGAGTCGCTACTTTTGGACCGACGATTGGCGCTTATTGTACGGCGCGAAACATCGTGGCCAATAGCCTGTTCCGCGTACCCGACGATATTAGCCACGAGGTGGCAGCGGCGGGTTTGCTGAAGGGATGCACTACAGAATTTTTGGTCGAACGCTGTGCCAAAGTGCAACCGCAATGGGACGTCTTGGTCCATGCCGCCGCTGGCGGCGTCGGATTATTGCTTGTCCAATGGCTTAAGCATGTTGGCGCGCGCGTAATTGGTGCGGTCAGCACGGACGAGAAAGCGGCACTGGCGCGCGCGGCGGGCGCAGACCATGTGATCCTTTACGGCAAGGAAGATGTCGCACGGCAGGTGCGCGAATTGACCGGTGGCAAGGGCGTTGAGGTTTCCTTCGACGGTGTTGGACTGGAGACTTGGGAAACGTCACTTACCGCAACAGCGCGACGCGGCTTGATCGTCAGTTATGGCAATGCCAGCGGCCCCGTAAGCGGGGTTAACCTCGCCACGCTTGCCCAAAAGGGATCGCTCTATGTCTCGCGCCCCACCTTATTTGATTATTACCATAACCCAGCCGAACGCGCGGCAGGCGCCGAATATGTGTTCGACATGTTCCGGCAGGGAGTCATTGAGATGACCATCGGGCAACGTTATGCACTCGAAGATGCTGCGCAGGCGCACCGCGATTTGGAAGCACGCAAAACCATTGGTTCATCGGCGCTGATCCCATCCGGTACAAAGTGACGATTCGGTCTGGTATGTCGCTGCGTAACCGCTAGATATCTAGCCTCTATAAGAGAGGAATTTCATGGATATCAAAGGCAAGACTGCATTGGTCACGGGCGGCACAGAAGGCATTGGTCTCGAAATCGCGCGCCAATTGCTGGCCAAAGGCGCTAAGGTAATTGTTTGCAGTCGCCGCGAAGAACCGCTCGAGTCTGCGCGTCTGGAGGGCCTCGAGGCGATACAAGCCGATCTATCCACGGGCGATGGTTGTTCTGCGCTCGCCGCTGCATTATCGGGCCGGCCGATCGATATGCTCATCAACAATGCGGGGATGAGCGGTAACTTTGGTCCAGGTGAACCGCTGGATCTGGCTCTGACTGATCAGGCGATATTTCTTAATCTCAATGCGCCACTGCATCTGATCGGACATTTCCTGCCGGGCTTGTTGCAACGCCCTGAAGCAGTGGTCGTTAACGTCACGTCGGGCCTTGCCATTGCCCCGCGCTCCGGTGGGCCGGTCTATTGCGCCACAAAAGCCGGCCTGCGCAGCTTTACGCAGTCACTCCGCCACAATTTGCGAGACACGAATGTCCATGTGATTGAGGCGCTTCCACCAGTGGTAGACACCGCGATGACGCGTGGCCGCGTGAACGGTAAAAAGATGTCTGCACAAGGCTGCGCGGCGGAGATCGTCGACGCCATTGCGAGCAATGCCAAGGAGGCCAATGTCGGCATGGTGAAGCTGCTTCGGCTGGTTTATTCTATATCGCCAGCGCTGACCCGGCGGATCATGATCAAATTTTAAGGGAACGCATTCAGCGGCATTAGCGGCGCGACAGCCATCGATGTCAGAAAAATGTGGTGGTGCCCCAGGCCCGACTCGAACGGGCACTCCTTTCAGAACAGGATTTTGAATCCAGCGCGTCTACCATTCCACCACTGGGGCACATCTTCGACAGGCGAACCCGTCTAAGCGGAGGCTCCTCTAACCGAGCCTCCGCTTTGATGCAAGTGCATCCTTATTTCTTCAGTTCCCCTATTTCTTCAGCTCTTTTGCCAGCGTCTTAAGCGTGGCTTTGCCATAAGGGGCCTTGAACCCGCCAATGCCGGCGACATCAACGCCGGTCTGGCGATAGACAGCGCGCATATGGCTAAAGGTTTTGAAGCCGTCGGCGCCATGATAATTGCCCATGCCCGATGGACCGACACCGCCAAAGGGCAGGTCTTCCATCGCATTATGGAAAACAACGTCGTTGATGGTAACGCCGCCAGAGACTGTGCGTGTCAGCACGCGTTCTTCCTCGGCTTTGTCAGTGCCGAAATAATATAGGCCAAGCGGACGGTCATGGGCGTTCACATAATCAATCGCTTCGTCCATCGATGAATAGGTCATCACGGGCAGGATAGGGCCGAAGATTTCCTCCTGCATCACCTTCATGTCGTCGGTGACGTTGCGGACGATGGTCAGTGGCATCTTGTTGCCATTAGACGATTCAAAATCTTCGCCAGCGGGATTGACCTCAATCAACTCCGCGCCCTTTTCCCGCGCATCATCCAGATAGCTCTGAAGCCGCTCATAATTGGGGCCATTTACAACCGACGTGTAATCGTCGTTATGCAGCAATGTCGGATATTGCGCGGTCACTCCGGCTTTCACCGCCTCAATGATATCATGCTCCTGATCGCTGGCTACCAGCAGGTAATCTGGCGCGAGGCAAATCTGTCCGGCGTTCATCATTTTACCAAGGGCGATGCGCTCGCCTGCCTTTTTCTTGTCTGCGCTGCGACCAACGATAGTCGGCGACTTGCCGCCAAGTTCGAGCGTTACAGGCACCAGATTATCCGCGGCTGCGCGCATGATATGCCGTCCAACGCCCGTCGCGCCCGTAAAGATCATATGGTCAAAGGCCAATTTGGAAAACGCCATGCCCACTTCAGCATCGCCGGTAAAAACCGCCATTTCTTCTTCAGCAAAATATTTCGGCACGACCTCTTCAAACAAGGCCGATACGCGCTCAGTAAATTCCGACGGCTTAATCATGGCCCGGTTACCAGCGGCAAGAATACCAGCCATAGGCACCATCACCATACCAACAGGGAAGTTCCAAGGCGCAACAACGCCGACAACGCCCTTTGGTTGATATACAATCTCAGCTTTTGACCCGAGCAGGCCAAGCGGAAAGGTAGGTTTGCGCTTTTCACCCTTAGCCCAGCTTTCAAAATGCTTCTTGGCATGCTTCATCGCGCTGACCGATGGCATGATGTCCGTCAGCAACGTTTGTTCACGGCTGCGATGACCGAAATCTGCGGAAACGGCCTTTGCAAAATCCTCGGCATGGTCAATCAACATCGCAATGGCGCGGTCGATTCGGTCGCGGCGCACCGCCATTGATTCTGGCATCGCGGCGGTGAACGCAGCACGCTGCTTTTCTAATACAGTCTGCATTTTTGCTGTCATTTTCTTTCTCCGTTTAATCAGTTGATAAATTGCTAGCGCGAAGCGTTGCACATTGAAACCATTTTGGCGTATCGAAGCCGCGAACACGCAAAAAGCGTGACAATTAATTGGAGAGAACATGATCGAGGCAGGGAAAAAATGGACGCCACCTGCGGGTTGGCCAGTTATCACGCGCGATCAGGTAAAGGCGGCTTTGTGCGCGCCGGGTATGCCATTCGAGATGGAAACTGCCGAGATCGAAGGCGTGCCAACGCGCGTCTGGAAGAACGCTTTGCCGAATCTCGCCGTACTTGCGGAACATGCCAAGACATCTTTCGGTGAACGTGAGTTCGTGGTCTATGACGATGAACGCGTGACCTATGCGGCGTGGCACCGTGCGGTTGCGACGCTGGCACAAGCGCTGCAAGATCACGGCGTCAAAAAGGGCGACCGCGTTGCGCTTGCCATGCGCAACTTACCCGAATGGCCCGTCGCCTTTTTTGCTGGCGCGGTAATAGGCGCGATTGTCGTGCCATTAAACGCATGGTGGACGGGCGAAGAGCTTGCCTTCGGCTTAGCCGATTCGGGCGCGGCGGTTCTAATCTGCGATGCCGAACGCTGGGACCGCATCGCGCCTCACAAAGCAGACATGCCTGCGCTTCAACATGTATTGGTAGCCCGCGCGAACGACACTGCGATGGTCGCACCCGCAATAACTCTCGAAAGCGTGATTGGCGGACCAAAAAGCTATGTCGATTTGCCAGACCTGGCGTTGCCCGAAGTCGCAATTGCGCCCGACGATGCAGTCACTATTTTCTACACCAGCGGCACAACTGGCAAACCCAAAGGCGCATTAGGGTCACATCGCAATTTGCTGACCAATGGCCTTTCCAGCGCCTATTCAGGCGCCGCGACAGTGCTGCGTCGAGGTGATGCTTTGCCTGAGCCAAGCATTCGGGCTTCATTGCTTGTTATCCCGATGTTCCACGTCACGGCTTGCTCGGCATCGATGATGCCTACGATCCAGGCAGGTCACAAAATCGTACTCTTGCACAAATGGGATACCGTGAAGGCATTTGAGATTATCGAGCGCGAGAAGATCAATGCAACTGGCGGCGTACCTTTCATCGCCTGGCAGTTGATCGAACACCCTGACCGCGAAAAATATGATCTCAGCTCCATCGATGCGATTAGCTATGGCGGCGCACCGTCTGCGCCTGAACTGGTGAGCAAGATTTACGGAATTTTTGGCGCATTCCCCGGAAATGGCTGGGGCATGACGGAGACTATGGCGACAGTTACCTCGCATGTTGCCGAAGATTATCTAAACCGTCCCGACAGCTGCGGTCCAGCCGTTGCCGTTTCAGACCTGAAAATCATGTCGGAGGACGGTGCCACCGAACTACCCGTCGGGGAGGTCGGTGAATTATGGACGCGCGGTCCACAAATTGTTAAAGGCTATTGGAACCGGCCAGATGCCACCGCAGAGACTTTTGTCGATGGCTGGGTTCGCACGGGCGATCTTGCGCGGGTAGACGACGAAGGTTTTTGCTTTATCGTTGACCGCGCCAAAGACATGATCATCCGCGGCGGCGAGAATATCTATTCGTCGGAAGTCGAGAATATTCTCTATGAACATCCAGCGGTCACGGACGCTGCATTGGTAGGCATACCGCACCAGACCTTAGGTGAAGAACCCGCCGCTGTCGTGCATTTGGCCCCGAGTGCTAGCGCCACAGAGGACGAGCTTCGCGCCTGGGTCAGCGCACGGCTGGCGAAGTTCAAGGTGCCAGTGAAGATCATTTTTAAGCAGAATACTTTGCCACGCAACGCCAACGGCAAAATCCTCAAACGCGAATTAAAGGACCTGTTCTGAACCGGCACGGCGGACTTTTCCAATTTGTTTTTGATGCTGCGGCGCACTATAGGGCGCTAAATCAGAATTAAAGGAAATCTCCCATGAGCCATGCCGATCCCGTCGTAATCCTGTCCTACGCCCGCACGCCGATGGGTGGGATGCAAGGGGCATTGTCTGACGTTTCAGCGACCGACCTTGGCGCGACTGCTGTCAAGGCTGCGGTTGAGCGCTCTGGCGTTGATGGCGCAATGATTGAGCGGATTTACATGGGCTGCGTTCTATCCGCAGGCTTGGGGCAAGCCCCAGCCCGTCAGGCCGCGATTAAGGCTGGCTTGCCCAAGTCCGTGCAGGCAACGACGGTGAACAAGGTATGCGGCTCAGGCATGCAGACCGTCATCATAGGCAGCGAAGCGTTGGCCGCTGGTTCTGTTGATTATGTCATCGCCGGCGGTATGGAAAGCATGACAAACGCCCCCTATTTGCTGAAAAAACATCGCGGCGGCGCGCGCATCGGCCATGATACGGCTTATGATCACATGTTCCTCGATGGCCTTGAAGATGCGTATGAAGCTGGCCGCGCTATGGGCACGTTCGCGCAGGACACCGCCAACGACTATCAACTGACCCGCGAGGCGCAGGACGCGTATGCGATTGAATCGCTGCGCAGGGCACAAAGTGCGATTGCCGATGGCGCGTTTAAAAAGGAAATCGTTGCCGTGACCGTCGCTACCCGCAAAGGCGATGTCATTGTCGACACGGACGAGCAACCCAGCAAGGGCATGCCCGACAAGATTCCAACGCTGAAGCCTGCCTTTGCCAAAGACGGCACGATTACTGCGGCAACGAGTTCGTCGATCTCCGACGGTGCTGCTGCGCTTGTCCTGACCCGTCAGTCGGTGGCGGCTGCCAACGGACAGTCCCCTATTGCTCGTATCGTGGCGCACGCCGCGCATGCGCAGGAACCTTCCGCATTCACTACGGCTCCCATTGGTGCGATAAACAAATGCCTCGAAAAGGCAGGCTGGACCATCGGCGAAGTTGATCTATTCGAAGTGAACGAGGCCTTTGCCTGCGTCGCGATGTTTGCGATGCACGACCTTGGCATTCCGCATGACAAGATCAACGTCCATGGCGGTGCCACTGCGCTTGGTCATCCCATTGGCGCATCGGGTGCGCGGATCATCACGACCTTGGTCGCAGCACTGCAACGCCATGGCAAGACACGCGGGCTTGCCTCGCTCTGCATTGGTGGCGGCGAAGCGACGGCGCTCGCAATTGAGCTTATCTAAACGTCTACAACGCCCGGCAATATGAATATCGTCTTCGTCTTGTTCGACAATGTCATCCAACTCGATTTTACCGGGCCAGTGCAGTTTCTGTCGCGCCTGCCCGGCGCAAAGGTACATGTTGTTAGCAAAGACGGCGCATCGGTTAAGACTGATTGCGGTTTTTCAATCTTGCCACGCTCCGGCTTTGCGCAATGCCCGCAAGCGGACATTTTATGTGTGCCGGGCGGCCATGGCGTGCGTGACGCGATAGCAGACCAAGCGATTGTTGATTTTGTGCGCCAGCAAGCCAATGGTGTGAATTACATCACCAGCGTGTGTACAGGGGCGTTCATCCTTGGCGCCGCGGGCTTACTTCAAGGCAAAAAGGCAACGTGCCATTGGGCTTATACGCAGTTGCTTCCCCTATTCGGCGCTATGCACCAGCCAGCGCGGGTCGTGCGTGATGGTAATGTAATCACGGCAGGTGGCGTGACCTCAGGCATTGATTTCGCGCTTGAGCTTATTGCAGCGATCTCGGGTGAGGACGTAGCCCGAACTATCCAGCTTTGATTGGAATATGATCCCGCCCCGCCTTTTGGTGGTGGCTCACTCGCGCATTCTAAGGAAGAAACTGTGCGCCGCCTGCGCGCGGACATTTACGACCAGGCTGCGGCAGAAATGGAAATCGCGATCAAAGCGATAATTTAATCCGTTGATTAAATTTCGACTGGACGCAGGCCAATCATCGGCATAGCGTATGGACCCCGAGGGGCAAAAAATGATAAAAAAGCTTTTGGTCGCAACAGCATTTGCAGGCGCGGCATTGTTATTGGGTTCCTGCCAAAAAGGGGCGCTAGAGTCTGATAATCCAGCGTTTGCCGCGATTGATGGTGATTATCTGAAAACCGGCGGAGATGGGTCCAATTGGGCAATGACCGGTTTCAGTTATTACGAACAACGGCACAGTCCGCTCACGCAGATCAATGACGGCAACGTAAAAGATTTGGGCATCGCTTGGTTTGCCGACCTCCCCGATGCACGTGGGCAAGAGGCCACACCGGTTGTGGTTGACGGCAAAATGTTTGTATCGACCGCATGGTCGAAAGTCTTTTCCTATGATGCCAAAACTGGCAAGCCATTGTGGAGCTTTGACCCCAAAGTCGACAAAGCGCGCGGCGTCAAAGCCTGCTGCGACGTGGTCAATCGCGGAGTTGCGTTTTGGAACGGCAGCGTCTTTGTCGGCACGATCGACGGACGCCTGATTTCACTTGATGCCAGCACCGGAAAGCAGAACTGGAGCGTCCAGACGCTTGATCTCAAATCCAACGGCACGATTACCGGCGTTCCCCGCGTCGTGAAGGACAAGGTCGTCATCGGCTTCGGTGGCGCTGAATTTGGGGCACGTGGCTATGTCACCGCGTATGATGCAGCCACCGGCAAGCAAGCGTGGCGTTTCTACACGACGCCAAACCCTGCGGGCAAACCCGACAATGCCGCGAGCGACGACATCCTGAAGACGGCAGCAACCAGCACTTGGAGCCGCAAGCCCAAAAAGGGTGACTGGCGTGAAAGCGGCGGCGGCGGGACGGTGTGGGACGCGATTGTATATGATGCGGAGCTGGATCAGCTCTATCTGGGCGTTGGCAACGGCAACCCGTGGAACCACGGCATTCGTTCAAATGGCGAAGGCGACAATCTGTTCCTATCCTCCATTGTTGCGCTAAAACCGGATACGGGCAAATATGTCTGGCATTATCAGGAAACACCGGCCGAAAGCTGGGATTATACCGCAACGCAGCCTATCATATTGGCCACAGAAAAGCGGGACGGCAAGGATCGTAAGGTTCTATACCATGCGCCCAAAAATGGCTTTTTCTTCACGATCGACCGCCTGAATGGCAAGTTGTTGTCCGCGAACCCGTTTATTGACGGCATCACTTGGGCGAACGGTTACGACCTGAAGACCGGACGGCCGATTGAGAACCCCGCAGCGCGATATGAAAAAACTGGTAAGCTTTATTTGGCTAACCCGTCCGCGCTTGGTGCGCATAACTGGCACCCGATGAGCTATAACCCGGCCACTGGCCTTGTTTATATTCCTGCTATGTACATCGGCGGCGCGTATCTGCCGCCCGTTGCACCGAATGAACAGGAGCGCAAACCGATTGGTTTTAATGTCGGCGGCGCAATGGCCACGGCTGACCTGCCCGATGACACCAATTTCGTGAAGGCCGTAAAAGCAGCAACGACGGGCAAGCTGGTGGCGTTCGATCCAAAAACAGGCAAAGCGAAATGGACTGTTGATCACCCTGCAGCCTGGAATGGCGGCACGATGACCACTGCCGGAAACCTAGTATTTCAAGGTACGGCGATGGGCGAATTCCGGGCGTATGCTGCGGACACAGGCAAGCAATTGCTGAACCTTAATGTGCAGTCAGGGGTGCTCTCGGGCGCCTCGACCTATACCGTTGATGGCGAACAATATGTCGCGTTCATGACTAGCAAGGGCGGTGCATTCCCGCTTGTGTCGGGTTATGCCGGTGCAACCAGTGCCGCAGTGCCCAACCTGCCCCGTTTGATCGTACTCAAGCTGCGTGGCAAGATTGCGCTGCCCGCCTTGCCGGAAACGCCGCCTTATGTCTGGGCACCGCCCAAGCAGATCGGCACACCAGCCGATATCGCAGCAGGTGGATCAAACTTCCAGCGCTATTGCCTTGTCTGCCACGGCCCAGGTGCGGTTGGAAACGGCGTCCTGCCCGATCTGCGCAAATCTGGGGCTATTGCAGATGCTGCGGTCTGGAAATCCGTTGTCATAGACGGAATATTGAAGGGCAACGGCATGGTTAGTTTTAGCACGGTGCTTACCGCGAAAGAGGCGGAGCAAATGCGCGCTTATGTTGTGAGCCGCGCGCATTACGCCAAGACAAACGACGCCGCTTTGGGCGGAGGCAGCAAAAAGGCGGCCAAGTAAAACTGCTGCCCATGAATCTGGCACCTGCCTAAATTTTAGGCAGGTGCCAGCGCCTCGATAACCTAAAAATCCAGTTTTTGTGTGCAACGTGATCTGGCACGATACTTGATAAGACCAGGCTATCATCCGCGCGCGCGGAGCCTCCGTCGCACGCGGCATACAGGAGAAAGTCATGAAAAAGATCGAAGCGATCATCAAGCCATTCAAACTGGATGAGGTAAAAGAGGCGCTGCATGAAGTGGGTGTATCGGGCATCACAGTGACCGAAGCCAAGGGATTCGGCCGTCAGAAGGGCCATACCGAATTGTATCGCGGCGCAGAATATGTGGTCGACTTCCTGCCTAAGGTGAAGCTTGAGGTTGTTGTCGAAGACGGCCTTGCCGACCGCGTAGTCGAAGCAATCGCCGCCGCAGCGCAAACCGGACGCATCGGCGATGGCAAGATTTTCGTTATTCCCGTTGAGACTGCGCTGCGCATTCGTACCGGCGAACGCGATAACGACGCCGTTTAAAAAAATTTAAGTCAGCCAAATAAAGACAAGCAAAAGAAGGAACGCACTATGGGCACTTCAGCCAAGGACATTATCAAACGTATTAAGGACGAGGAAATCGAGTGGGTCGATGTCCGTTTCACTGATCCCAAGGGCAAGTGGCAGCATCTCACCATGTGCGCTGGCGTCATTGGTGAAGATGAGCTGGAAGACGGCCTGATGTTTGACGGTTCCTCGATCGAGGGCTGGAAGGCAATCAACGAATCCGACATGATCCTGAAGCCAGATCTTGAAGCGGTTTACATCGATCCGTTCTCGGCCACGCCGATGATGATCATTTTCTGCGACATCGTAGAGCCGTCAACTGGCGAACTTTACAGCCGCGACCCACGTTCGACCGCCAAGCGCGCCGAAGCCTATCTGAAAACAACTGGCATTGGCGACACGGTCTATGTCGGTCCAGAAGCTGAATTCTTCATGTTTGACGATGTGCGTTTCGAAAACAGCTACAGCACATCCTATTACAAGATTGACGATATCGAACTGCCCACAAACAGCGGTACGAAATATGAAGGCGGCAACATGGGGCATCGCCCGCGTGCCAAGGGCGGCTATTTCCCGGTAGCACCTGTTGATAGCGCGATGGATATCCGTGGCGAGATGGTTTCAACCATGTTGGAAATGGGTCTGCCTTGCGACAAGCACCACCATGAGGTTGCCGCAGCTCAGCATGAGCTTGGTTTGACCTTTGGCACGCTGACAGCAACGGCTGACCGCATGCAAATCTACAAATATGTCGTGCATCAGGTGGCGCATGCATATGGCAAGACCGCAACGTTTATGCCCAAGCCGATCAAGGAAGATAATGGCTCAGGCATGCACACCCATTTGTCGATCTGGGAAGGCAAAACTCCTCTCTTTGCTGGCGACGGTTATGCCGGGCTCTCCGACATGTGCCTGTATTTCATCGGCGGCATCATCAAGCATGCGAAGGCGATCAACGCTTTTTCAAACCCGACCACGAACAGCTACAAGCGTTTGGTTCCAGGCTACGAAGCGCCTGTGTTGCTTGCCTATTCGGCACGTAACCGTTCGGCCTCATGCCGTATTCCCTATGGTGCAGGTTCCAAGGCCAAGCGCGTAGAAGTGCGCTTCCCCGACGCAATGGCAAACCCGTATCTATGCTATGCCTCTTTGTTCATGGCCGGCCTTGACGGCATCCAGAACAAGATCCACCCTGGCGAGGCGATGGACAAGAACTTGTATGACCTGCCACCTGCTGAGCTTGCGCTGGTTCCAACTGTCGCTGGTTCACTTCGTGAAGCGTTGGATTGTCTGGCCGCAGATCACGACTTCCTGTTGAAGGGTGACGTGTTCTCGAAGGACCAGATTGAAAGCTATATCGAATTGAAGATGGAAGACGTCGCCCGTTGGGAAATGACGCCAAGCCCGGTCGAATTCGACATGTACTATAGCTACTGATCCCGACGCATCGGATCACTAGGTATAGGCCCGGCAGTTGGGGGACTGCCGGGCCTTATCTTTATACAGCTGCTAAACGAGCTTTTGATTAAAAACTTCAGTAGTTACGGGCTTGGCGCCAGTTTTTGTCAAACCGCTTGGTCAACCGATCAAGGCGTTTTTCAAGCATCTGCGCTTCACGCTGCGTAAAGCGACCATCGCGGTTGAACTGGCGATTTTGGGACTCAATCGCGGTTAGTTCGCGGCGGGCATATTGCGTACTATTTTGAGTGATACGCCGCGATTGCAACCCGGAACGCACATATTCACGCATTCATATTATGCGCGGCGAAATATCGGTAGGCATCTGCCCAAAGTCATAGAGTCCCATGCCTGGACGATATTGGTTATCGTTTGATTGATAATTGTCGACCCGTGTCGAGATCCATCGGCCACGGACATCGTAATAACCATATGCCCTGCCCGCTTGCCAGCGACCATTATTGTCATAATATCCCGGCTGCTCGACTTTATTCCTGTTGGCGTTGCTTTCGTTAGCATATCCGGTGTCACCGACGATCCAGCGGCGACGCGCGTCTCAACGGCCGCGTGTGGGGCCTGCAACCCAACGACCGTTAGTATCATAATAACCAGTCGCGGCACCACCTACCCATTGGTTGTTGCGGTCATAATAGCCGACGGAAGATGCAGGCACCCATTGGCCATTGTGGTCGATATACCCGGCGTTGCTCCGGTCGCTGTTCGACATTACCCAGCGCCCGTTGTCATAATATCCGTTTGGCTGGCCTTCGACCCAACTGCCATTGCGATCATAGTAGCCAAGCGCTTCGGACGCGCTAACGCTTGTGGCATGCCAGCGGCCTTGTTCATCGTAATATCCATAAGCTCGGCGGCAATCGCCACGGTCCGATTTGGAAACTTGATTGCCGATAACTGCACCAACGATAGCGCCAATAATCGAACCTTCGGCATTTCCGCCACGCCCGGCAATTACGTTGCCAAGCACACCGCCTGCGCCTGCGCCAACGACTGCGCCAATGATACGGCCATTGCCATCACGTCGGCAACCATCCTCCTGCGCAGAGGCAACGACAGGGGTGAAAACAGCAAGTGCAATACCCGCTAAAAATATCCGACTTTTCATGAGGTTCTCTTTTCACGACATTGTTTCGTGAAAGCGTAATCGATACGATGCTTTAATGTTCCTCTCCGTCGCATATTGCGCAGTTCCATTGCGGGCAAAAGGACCTTTTTAGACCTCGGCTTCGACAGTGTTGCAAATGGCTTCGGTTGAGGTGCCAGAGCCCGATTTTTCCATCAATAATGTCTGATGCATCTAGAAAGTCTGTCCGCCGAGACCAAGGCTCAAAACAGGCGCGGCCAACGAATTGTAATTCCGTCCTATGATTGCATGTTTGGCGTATCCCGTAAGCGCAATGAATTCAGCATTGCAGACAGTGGTTGGATCAGCGTGCAAACGCAGATCGTTAGCGATCGCCGCTGTACGGCTCTTATGGATCAGGGCTTTTAGCCGGGAGCTGATTTGGTCAAGAACGGCAAAGTTGCAGGCATGCTTTTCGAATAGGTAACGCATTAACTATATACGCATTCATCGCTTTTTTCTTGCCGCCCCTGGCCGCAATAAAGGGCAACCATAGTATATAGCATGGGTTGACACATCTAATCCATCGGTTAACATTAGTTCTCCTGACGTCCGTAATGGGGTCGCCAAAAGGGAGAGAAACATGGAAAATTTAACTTTTGACCAATATTCATTGGTCTATAACGCATTTTCATTTACATTTGCCACCATGGCAGCGGCAACGCTGTTTTTGTGGCTTGGCCGGTCGCAAGTAGGTCCAGCCTATAAGATGGCCTTGACCATTTCTGGCTTGGTCTGCGCGATCGCAGCCTATCACTATCTTCGCATTTTCCAGAGCTGGGAAGGTGCATATACCATCGACGGCGGCGTAGTGTCTGCCAGCGGTTACGCGTTTAATGACGCCTATCGTTACGTCGATTGGCTGTTAACTGTGCCTTTGTTGTTAATCGAACTTATACTCGTAATGCGTTTGACGCAGGAAGAAACAGTATCAAAGTCCTTCAAGCTCGGCGCCGCAGCTGCTTTGATGATCGTCTTGGGCTATCCAGGTGAAGTCGCAACCGACATTCCTACTCGCGTATTGTGGGGCACATTGTCGGCGATACCATTTACCTATATCATGTGGCAACTGTTCGCCGGTCTCGGTGCATCGATCAACAGTCAGCCAGATAATGTGCGTGAATTGGTGAAGAAGGCGCGGTTACTGACCTTCGCATCATGGGGTTTTTACCCAATCGTATACATGATCCCATACACCACCCTGAGTGGTCCAGATGTCACTGTGGGTGTACAAGTCGGCTACACAATCGCTGACTTGATCGCAAAGGCTGGCGTCGGCGTTTTGATCTACATGATTGCAGTACGCAAGTCGCAAGCCGAATATGGCGATAAGGCCTTAGCTTAAGACTTTGGACGTGCGCCGCTTCGGCGGCGTACACTCCTATATGACTAAAATTTTATACCTGCATTCTACAGGCGCAACATTTCCAAAAATGTTGCGCCTGTTTGCGTTACCGGTAACCACTCTGCTGCTGATTATCATTGATCGCTTTTGGGGCGGCATGAACGGCACGCATGTCAATATGCTCGCTGCTGTAGCAATCGTGCTTGCAGGAATCCCACACGGAACTCTT
>CALGEE010000113.1 GCA_937881525.1 uncultured Sphingomonadales bacterium
CGCCACCTGCGCCGGTTTGTAACTCGGGCCCATATATCGTATTTTTCGATTGGGATACATCGAACCTGCGTCCAGATGCGGCTTCGGTTTTGGATAATGCTGTTGCGCAATATGCGAACTGCGGCATGGCAAAGGTTATGCTTGCTGGTCACGCCGATAAATCGGGTGCCGCAAAGTACAACGTCGGCCTATCGCAGCGTCGTAACGATACCGTTCGTGGCTACCTTGCTTCGAAGGGCGTTACAGACGGCGCAATGAGCGCTGAAGCATTCGGTGAAACTGCACCTCTGGTACAGACCGCTGATGGTGAGCGTGAACCGCAAAACCGTCGCGTTGAAGTTACTTATGGTCCAGGTTCGGGAATGTAATTTCCAAACCGACGTAATGTTGGAAGAAAGGCCGGTCGAAAGACTGGCCTTTTTTGTGTGCGATGTGGACGTTACGCCAGATAAGCAGGCTGGTTTTTACGCTGCGACCCTTGCTTTAGGTCGGGGGTTCACAGTCGCAGCTTCCAAAAGGCGTGTTTCAAGAGCTTTTAGCTTATTCTTGTGTTCGATTTTTCCGCCAAACAAATCGGTGACATAAAATGTGTCGACCGCCCGTTCGCCATAGGTCGCAATATGCGCGCTGTGCAATGTGACCTTGGATTCAAAAAGCGCTAGCGCCAGATTATTCAACAATGCAGGGCGATCGAGTGCGTTTACTTCAATCACGGTAAACCGGTTTGAGGCCTGATTGTCGATCAACACCGATGGTGCAATTTTAAAGGCGTCCGCCCGGCGCAACGCCTTTGGTTTCGCGTCGAGCTGAATCATCAATTTGGCGCGATTTGTCAAAGCTTCCTCAATGCTCCGCTTAAGTCGGTTTAGCTGCCCTTGCTCTTGAAAGGGACGCCCCAGCGGGTCTTGAATGAGGAAGTTATCGACCGCCATGCCATCGCTACTGGTATGAATACGGGCATCGATGATGTTGCCGCCAGCCAAATGTATGGCGCCCGCAATGCGGTAGAAAAGACCTGAATGGTCCGCCGCAAAAACAGTGACCAGCGTTGCCCCACGGTCGGGGTAGAAACATGCGTCAATCGCAAGTTCCGTCCCGGCGTTCTTCAGAATATGCCCGGCGTTACGCGCGATAATGTCATCGGGCTCCGCTATCCAATAGGCGTCGGGCAGATTTTTCGCGAGCGCCGCAAATTTTTCCGATGGCAATTTTAATGTGGATTCCAGCTGCGCCTTTTTCGATGCGATCCGCTCGCTTCGGCCCCTTTGCTTGTGACCCACACGAAGCACTTCTTCGGTGGCCTCATACAAGTCCGACAGCAATTGCCGTTTCCAACTGTTCCACACACCTGGTCCAACCGCGCGGATATCGACAACCGTGAGCACCAGCAGAAGTTTTAGGCGTTCTGGGGATTGAACCGCTTGGGCAAAGTCCAAAATTGACTTAAAATCAGCCAAGTCACGTTTAAACGCAGTGGCAGACATCAATAGATGGAAACGAACCAGCCAGGCCACGGTTTCGGTTTCGGCTGGCGAAAGCCCCAGACGCGGGCATAAGGCGTCGGCCACTTCAGCCCCCAGCACGCTATGGTCGCCGCCACGTCCCTTCGCAATATCGTGGAGCAATGTGGCCACAAACAAGACCCGCTTGCTAACAATTTGTTGCACCATTGCCGTAGAAAGTGGGTGATCTTGCTTTAGCTTACCCCGGTTGATATCGGCCAGCAAGCCAATGGCGCGGATGGAATGTTCGTCGACTGTATAATGGTGGTACATGTCGAACTGCATCTGCGCGACTACCCTGCGAAATTCGGGGATAAATCTTCCAAAGATAGTGGATTCATTCATCCAACGCAGAACCGTCTCCGGGTCGCGCGGCGATGTTAGGATATCCAAGAACAGGGCGTTGGCTCTGGGATCACGGCGAACCACCTTGTCTACCAGCCGAGCATCCCTTTGTGCTGCGCGCATCGCTAAGGGGTGGATTTCCAATTCATGCAAGTCGGCCAAATGGAAAATTTCGAGTAGGCGCAAAGGGTCGCGCGCGAAGAATCCGTCATCGGGCAAGGCGAGCCGGCCTCTGTCCAGTTGAAAGCCATTGAGCTTGCGTGGTTTGCGGACGAAACTTGGAATGAAACGGCGGCCTTTTTGCGCCATGGCCTCGTCCAAATGCGCAAGAAACAAGCCTGTGACGTCGCCGACTGTTTTTGCGTTCAGGAAATAATAGTGCATGAACCGTTCTACCGATGAACGGCCAGGGCGATCGGCAAACTGCATTATTTCAGCCACATCGCGCTGCAAATCAAATGTCAGGCGTTCTTCTGCGCGGCCTGTTATATTGTGCATGTGGCATCTTACGGCCCACAGGAAATTTTCGGCTTTTCTAAAGCGGTTATATTCGTCGGCTGTCAGCAGGCCGACGTGCACAAGTTCGGACGCCGTAGGCACTTTGTGGACGTATTTTCCGATCCAATACAGTGTATGCAGATCGCGAAGCCCGCCTTTGCCATCTTTGATATTTGGCTCCACGACATATCGGCTGTCGCCCATGCGCTTGTGCCGGTCTTCGCGCTCTGCCATTTTCAACCGGACAAAATCGGGTGCCGTATTGCCCACCACTTCTTTCCAGAAGCGCAGCGATGCTTCTTCATACACTCCGCGGTCGCCCCACACGAATCTGCTTTCCAGCAAAGCTGTGCGAATGGTCAAATCCTCCAGCGCCATTTTCACGGTTTCATCTAAGGATCTGCTCGACTGGCCAACTTTCAGGCCGAGATCCCACAACAAATAGAGGATCGCCTCCACTACTTGCTCCGTCCACGAGCTGCGCTTGTAGGGGGTAACAAAGGCGATATCGACGTCGCTGTGCGGCGCCATTTCGCCGCGACCGTACCCGCCGACCGCAAGTACCGCTATCCTTTCTGATGCAGTGCGGTTCGCGGCTGGATATGCGTGAACGGTTACATAATCATAAATCAGCCGGACAATCTGATCTATCAAAAATGCCTGTTCAGCCGAAGCGTGATAGCCCTGCGACGGGTGCTCGCCCAAGCGTCGCTTAATTTCGGCGCGACCTTCGGCAAGCGCGGATTGCAGAATTTCGAGTACGTGCGGACGGCGCGCTTGCGCGCCGTTTTCCCGCACCACGCCCTCAATTTTTTCCGCAAGCGCGCTCCGATCGATGATATCGCGCTGTTTGCTAATGCGTTCCGCTATTGATGCCATCAGGCGACCTTAGTCGCCAAGTGGCACCATGTCAGCATCAAGCAGAGACCTTGGCATTATATTCCCGCCGCAGCGTTACCCGGTCGATCTTCTGCGTGCCCAATCGTGGCAATGGCTCATCTACTTGCCAGAAATGCGCAGGCATTTTAAACGGCGCAAGGCGCGGTGCCAAAAAGGCCTTCAGCTCTTCTTCCGTCAGCGTCACGCCGTCCTTTGTCTGGAAGACAATGCCCGGAACCTCGCCATATTTTTCATCAGCGATGCCGAACACGGATAGCTCGACGATGGAATCATGCTCATAAGCCGCAGCTTCAACTTCGGGGCAGCTAATATTTTCGCCGCCACGGATGATGATGTCTTTCTTGCGGTCCACAATGAACAGATAGCCGTCCTCGTCCAGATACCCGATGTCGCCCGTCCGGAAAAATCCATCGGCGGTAAATGCATCACGCGTTGCTGCTTCATTGTTCCAATAGCCGTTGAAGTTGGCAATCGAACGAATAGCAACTTCACCGCGCTCACCCTGCGGCAAAATGTTGCCATCATCATCAAGCATTTGGACTTCGACGATTGGTTTTGTCGCTGGACCGGTGCTGGTAGGCTTTTCAAGATAATTGTCCGTAAAGTTACCGCAGCCAACGCCATTGGTTTCGGTGAGGCCATAGCCCAATAACGGATAGCCCCAGCTCATTTCCTTGCGAATTTTTTTGACATGCTCGACAGGGCGAGGTGCGCCGCCCGCTGCAAATGCAGTGCAGCTTGTTAAGTCATATTTGTGCCGTGCCGGATGCGTTGCAAGCTCAATGCTCATCAATGGAACACCAACGAAATAGCTGATCCGTTCCTTTTCAATGAGGCGCATTGCCTCTTCGGCGTCCCATTTGGGCATCAACACAAGCTTGCGGCCAATGGCGAAGCTTTGCAGCACCACAGGTATTGATGCGGTGACGTGGAACAAGGGCACGTTTACGAGAGCTGAAGGTTGCGGGGGCATTGCCTGGCCAGTCGAAGACAAAAGCTCGAAAAACACGAGCGTTTGCCCGGCATAGCTCATTGCGCCGTGGACGACGGCCCGGTGGTCCGACACGGCCCCCTTGGACTGTCCCGTAGAACCGGACGTATACAAAATTGTGGCATTATCCAGCGGGTCGATTGCGGGCAGTGGGGTATCCGCGCCACCGCCCTTTGCGGTCAAAACGGATAAGCCATCCAATGGAAGTGAATCATGGTTTATGATCAGCAATTCACATCCGCCAAGATCCTGTTCCGCCATTCGCGCGGCGCGTTGTGTATCGGCAAGGACAAAGCGGCAACCGACCATGCGAATGCCTTCGGCAAGTTCGCCGCCTTGCCACCAGCCATTGAGCAAAGTGGCAACACCACCCGCCATGACAATAGCCATATAAGCGACAATCCAGTTGGCCGAATTGCGCGCGGCGATCCCAACGCGGTTCCCTTTTTGGAGCCCGTAACCATCGACCAATCCGCCCGCCAATGCGCGTGCCGCACTATAAGTTTCTGCGAAACTTAACCGGATATCTCCATCGACCAGAAATTCTTTGTCCGCATGGGTCGCACAGAAAAAAGCCAGATAGTCCGACATATTTCCAGGCGCTTTGGCGAAAACCGGCATTTGTACGCCATATTTCTCAACGTATGTAAGCGATAATGGGCCATCATTATCCATCAGACGGGTGATTGTGGCGTCGATTGCAAGGTCTAATTGGGATGGCATGTGATTCTCTCCTAAACGCTTTGTGCACCTTCTATTTGGCTCTATAGGAATGTCAAAAGATCCTGAGGAAATATTGTGACATTCGAGATTATTTCAACCGCTGCTGGCTTTATTCAGTTTACCGACCTTGGCGTAGGTCCTGTTGCGCTTGATTTGGGCTTCTTCCAAATCCGTTGGTACTCGCTTGGGTATCTGGTTGGCATCTTGCTTGGTTATTGGATGTTGCTGAAATTGCTCGCACGTCCCGGCGCGCCCATGTCACGTGAGCAAGCCGATGACATAATCCTGTACACCACCTTGGGCATCATTTTGGGCGGTCGGATTGGCTATATTTTGTTCTACCAACCATCTATTTTGCAGAACCCTATGGATGTCTTCAAATTGTGGGAGGGCGGGATGTCGTTTCATGGCGGTGCGATTGGGATCATATTTTCGATCTGGCTTTTGGCGCGCAAGCATAAGCTGTCGTTCTTGCGGATCTGTGATTATGTCGCCTGCGTCGTGCCCTTTGGGATATTCCTCGTCCGCCTTGCGAACTTTGTGAACGATGAGCTTTGGGGCCGCGTCACCGACGTACCATGGGCCGTCGTCTTTCCCAATGGCGGTGATTTGCCGCGCCACCCAAGCCAGCTTTATGAAGCTGTGCTTGAAGGGCTTTTGATGGCGGCGATATTGTGGCCATTATTTTGGAAAACCAAGGCGCGGTATAGGCCCGGGTTCCTGACGGGTATGGCCGCAATAATTTACGGCACAGCCCGGTTTTCCATCGAGTTTTTCAGGGAGCCCGACCAGCAGCTTCAGTGGCTGGTGGAAGCAAGCGGCCTGAGCATGGGACAGTGGTTGACCATTCCGATGATATTGGTGGGTCTGTTCCTTTTGCTGACAGCAGGTGCCCGCAAGCAGCGCGCCCAGGCCATGGCCGGCAGTAACAGTGGCGCCTGATACAGAGCAAGTTGCAGTCCGCCTTGCGCAGCAGATAGAGGCGTCCGGCCCCATCAGCATTGCCGAATATATGCGCGTAGCCAATACCGCTTATTATGGCGGCGCTGATCCGCTCGGCGCGGCTGGCGACTTTATCACTGCCCCCGAGATTTCCCAGATGTTCGGCGAAATGGTAGGCATATGGCTGAGTGACATCTGGCTGCGCCACGGGAGCCCATCTGGCTGCTATTATGTGGAGCTTGGTCCGGGTCGGGGGACGCTGGCGGCGGATGCGCTTCGGACCATGAAGCGTTTTGGATGGGAGCCTTCGGTCCACTTTTTGGAAAACAGCCCGGCGTTGCGCGCCAAGCAATCCCAAGCCGTGCCGCATGCAACCGTCCACGACAATTTGGATAGCCTGCCGTCCGATGCACCTATGTTCATTGTGGCAAACGAGTTTTTTGACGCACTGCCTGTTCGGCAGATGATATTATCGCATGCCGGTTGGCAGGAGCGCGTGGTCGTGCGTGATCGAGGATCTCGCTTTGCCGCAATGCCAGGCGCGCCTATTGCCGATACTGTAATTCCCGAGCCTTTTCGCGTTGCCGCCGTTGGCAGTATTTACGAAACCTGCCCTGATGCTGCTACCATCATGCACACGCTATCGCACCGGTTGGTGCAACGTGGTGGGGCAATGTTGACGATTGATTATGGCTATACCCAGCCAGGCCTTGGCAGCACGTTACAGGCGGTTAGAAACCACCAATATGCCGACCCACTTGCCGATCCCGGCAATTGCGATCTGACGGCCCATGTTAACTTTCTTGATCTCGCACGACGTGCCGAAAACAGTGGCTTGGTAGTGGCGGGACCAACGGGGCAAGGGGCCTGGCTTTCCGGTCTTGGTATTGACCAGCGCGCCCAAAGCTTAATGAGGGCGCACCCCGACAGGGCCGCTGATATCAATGCCGCACGCAAACGGCTGGTGCATCGGGAATCTATGGGCGCCTTGTTCAAGGTCATGGCAACATACGCAAAAGATTGGCCAAAACCTGAGGGCTTTGGTCCCTAAACGTTTAGTTTACCCAATCGGCGATTTGGGCTGCAACATCGTTTGCGGCGGAATTTAGCGCAGCGCCAGCTGGCGCAGCTTCGATTGCGGCTATGCGTTTGCGGGCCTCAAATCTGCGCTTTTCTGTTGCGCTGCCACGCATGATTTTTACCGCATCATAAACCACAACCGCCTCGTTGGAAGAGGCGTCAATGCCAAACTCAATTAAACTACCCGACAAGGACCGCGGCGCTTTGCCGCCTGCATCGAGCTCATTGAGCACGAGGTTGCCGCTCTTTGCAGACACGGTTTCCACCAACAGGGATTGCATCAATCGGGCTGGCTTATCCGCCCAAAATGCATCCTTTAGATAGGCGATGCTGCTGGCATTAATCTGGACAGGTATCCGGTTGGTATCCAATTTGCGCGGTACATCTGGCGTCTGAATGACCAAGGCTTCTGTTGTCAAGGCTGTGCGCGCAACGCCTGCGGTCACAACATTGTCAGCGGTCAGTACAAGCATGGACGCAGGCGCCTTTCCGCCGAAGCTTACGCACCCGCCAAGTGCAAGGATGATGGGTAGCGCAACGATGCGTGGGCCGAATTTTATGCTGAACATCATTTCTGGTTCCTGCTGCCGGGTTTATAATCTGGTAAGGCGGGGCTGCCAACGACGCTGCCAAGACCGCCTTGATCCACTTTCTCAGTCACGGATTTTAATGATCCAGTTAGCTCTCTTAGATCACGTGCCAGTTTTGTGACTTCGGGCAAAGTCTGCGTATTAAGTGTTTCGATCGCCGGATTGGCATTGTTCAACGTTGTTTCCAATGCGGCTAAGCTGCCATTTGCGGACCGAAGCGTCCTGCGCAATTCGTCCAACATCGGGCGGCCATCGCTATCGAGCAGCCTGTTTGTAGTACCCGCCATTTTGGTAATTTCGTCGGCGGCAAGACCCACCTTTTGCAGGGCAATGCGAGATTCTTGAATTGCTGCGCGCAAGTCAGGGCCTTGTGTCGCCAATGTGCCAGACAGGCTTTCAACATTATCGAGAATTTGTTCGATGGACTGTTGGTTTTTATCAGACAGAATATTGATCAGCCGCTCAGTGAGTGTTGAGAGCCGCTCCAAAAGCAACGGTGCATTATTCAACAGTTCGCCCAACGCGCCAGGCGTTGTGGGGATTACTGGAACACCGGTGGGGCATGCAGCCTTCGGATTGGCATCAGGGCAGTTCAGGGCAGGCGCCCCTTTTACCGCACCATCAAGCTGTATTTCAGACACGCCAGTAAAGCCAACGCCGTTAATCGTCGCTGTTGTTCCCTGCAGCACAGGTACTGTTTGCTTGATGCTGATGCGCACGCGCACAAAATTGGGATCAGGCCCCCATAATTCTATGCTTTCAATTTGGCCCACAGGGACACCAGAGAATGAGACGCTAGAACCTTTGGCAAGGCCATTGACCGATTGCTGAAAGAATATGTCATACTCTTTCTTGTCGCCATCGCCCAGGCGCGAAAGCCACACCGTGAATGCCGCAAGCAACACCAGAAGTAGAAGGGTGACAGCACCCACCATCACATAGTTGGATTTGGTTTCCATCGTACTGCCTTATGACCTTCCTCGTTGCTGCATTTCCGCACGTACTTTGTCATTTTGGTCGCTATGGCCGCGGCGTGCCGCGCGTCCGCGTGGGCCGCTGAAATATGCGTTGATCCAAGGATGATCGATAGCCAGCAATTCTTCAATGGCGCCAATGGCAATAACTTTTTGGTCTGCCAAAACGGCCACACGGTCACATATCGCATACAGCGTATCAAGATCATGCGTTATCAGAAAAACTGTTAGGCCCAATGTTTCCTTTAAATCGCGCGTTAAATTATCGAAATTGGCAGCGCCAATGGGGTCAAGGCCAGAAGTTGGTTCATCCAGAAACAACAATTCAGGATCCATTGCCAAGGCACGCGCCAGACTGGCACGCTTGCGCATACCACCGGATAGTTCTGACGGATATTTATGCGCTGCTTCTGGAGGAAGACCGCTCAAAAAGATTTTGTACCGCGCGATCTCGTCGAGCAGGTCTTTGCTGAAATCTGGATAGAATTCGCGCAACGGCACCTGAATATTTTCCGCAACGGTTAAAGTCGAAAACAATGCGCCGCCTTGAAACAATACGCCCCAGCGCCGCCTGACGTCGGTTGCCTCGTCTTCCTCTTTGCCGACCATGCCCTGATCAAAGACACGGATTTGTCCGGCGATAGGTTCTTGCAGGCCGATTATCGATCGCATGAGCACAGACTTGCCTGTACCCGATCCGCCAACCACGCCCAGTATCTCGCCGCGGCGGACATCGATGTTGAGGTCCTGGTGAATGACTTGATCGCCAAAGCTGTTGCATAGGCCAGTCACAGAAATGATGTTTGGCTGGTCCATAGCCTAACCCCAGCCAATTTCGCTGAAAAATACGGCGAAAAATGCGTCGAGTACGATCACAAGGAAAATAGCTTGAACGACCGCTGCAGTGGTTTTTAGCCCAACATCCTCGGCATTGCCTTTGACCTGCATGCCTTGAAAACAACCGGCCATTGCGATGATCGCGCCAAATATGGGCGCCTTGATCATTCCAACCCAAAAGTCGGTTAGGGGCGTCACTTCGCGCAACCGCTGAACAAAAGTGGCGGGCGGTATATCCAAGACGATCCAGCACAATATGCCGCCGCCAATAATCGACATCAAGGATGCGTAAATGCCCAGCAAGGGCATCATAATCACGGCGGCTATCACGCGGGGCACAACAAGTGCCTCGGCCGGAATAACGCCAATTGTGCGCATGGCGTCGATTTCTTCGGTGATTTTCATTGTACCAATCTGGGCGGCAAAGGCAGAACCTGAGCGCCCGGCGACCATGATTGCTGTCATCAGAATGCCCAATTCTCGCAGCGTCAGTCGGCCGATGAGGTTGATGGTAAATATCTCGGCACCAAATTGCCGCAGTTGGACTGCGCCCTGCTGTGCGATAACGATTCCGATAAGGAAACTCATCAGGCCAACAATGCCAAGCGCTCGCACGCCCACCATGTCGAAATGCTGCACGACGGCATGCCAGCGAAAGCGGCCTGGATTCATCATCAAGATGAAGAATGCCTTCACCACTTGTCCGACAAAGCCAAGGAATTGCAAAAGCGTGGTAATACCGACCACCACGCCGCCGCCAACTTCAGCCAAAAAGCGATTGAGTGATGACACATGCGGTCTTGAAACTGCCTCTGCCGCATCAACGCCGCTCACGGCGTCAATTAAGCGACCTGCATCTTTGGCGCATCCGGTGATGTCAGCGGCATAAAATTTGGCCGTCCGATGTACAAGCCATGCACCCACGGTATCCATCTGGTCGACGGCTGAAAGGTCGATTTGCGACACTGGGCCCGTTATATCGCGCAATTGGCCATCTACGTCACTGATTGAAGCGATGACAAAACTACCCGACAACCGGACAATGCGTCCGCCTTCGGGGCTGTTTTCTACAACAAAATTTGCAGGGTTAGGCATGATCGTATAACTGGCGTATAATAAGAACTATCACAAGCCTGTAGACGTTTTGCTTAAGAAATTGCCTATAACTATATGATGATTGAATCCAAAGTAACCCTGCTCGCCATATATGATATGGACAAAACCGTCACGCGGCGCGCGACCTATAATGGGTTCCTTTTGCATATGGCGTTTAACAAGTCACCGTGGAGATTGTTCCTCTCACCGTTCTTGCCGCTTGGCTTGGCGTTGTATGCGTTGAGGGTCTGGGACCGCGCGCGGCTTAAACAATTTTCGCAAATACTGTTGATTGGTCGGCGCGTGCCCAAGGCCCGATTTGCCAAATATCTTGAAAGCCATGCTGATCTGGTGGTTGGCAAAAACGTGTACCCACAGCTTTTGGCGCGCGTGGCCGAGGAAAAGGCAGCTGGCTATCGTCACGTGATGGCGACCGCCTCTTATCGTTTATATGTCGAGGCGATTGCCAAGCGGCTTGGCTTTGACGATGTGATCGCAACCGACCTGTCAACCGACAGCAGCGGGCATGTTTTGGCGCGCATTGATGGGCATAATTGCTATGATGCGGCAAAACTTGCGCGCGTCAAAGACTGGATGGACATCCAAGGCCTCGACCGTGCAACGTGCCATATTCGTGCCTACTCAGACCATGTTTCCGACGCGCCTTTGCTCAGCTTTGCCGACGAACCCTTTGCCACCAACCCCCATGGTCCGCTGGCGCGGCTGGCGGAAACCCGGGGCTGGCCAATTCTCGATTGGCGCGTCGCTAAAAGCTGAACCAGCGCCGCGTGGACTGAAACCAAATTACAGCATTCGTAACTGACCGACGAACCAGACGACGCCAACAATCAATGGTATTCCTGCTACATCAAGCAGAAACCCTGCCTTCACCATTTTGGGCAAAGCAATATGTCCGCTGGCCCACGCAATCGCGTTGGGGCCAGTACCTGATGGCATCATAAAGCCCCAGCTTGCGGCCATGGATGCGGCCATCGCCATCAGCCATGGGTCGGCGCCGGTTGCGGCAACAAGGCCAGCCACAACGGGCAGCACCCCGCTGGCGGTTGCAACATTACTGGCAAACTCTGTTATCAAAATGACCAAAGCCGTCAGCGCAATCGCGATGATGATGGGATGCACAGCGGATAAGGGCTGAAGCGCCTCCCCAAGCCACGCAGCGAGCCCTGACTGCGTGATCCCCGCCGCCAATGCCAAACCACCCCCAAACATCATGATGACACCCCACGGCGCGCGATCGGCCTCTTGCCAAGTCAATAATGGTCGGCCGGTGCCATCGGGTATCAGGAACAGCAATAGCGACCCAGCTATGGCAATGCTGCCATCGGTGATGCTGCCTTTGGGCAGTAGCGGTTCCAGCAAAGGCTGCGCAATCCACATGCCAATGACCAACAAGAATATTGGGACGAGCCGCTTTTCGGCCACGGACATCGGACAAGCCTTGCCGATGGATGCCCGCGCGGCATCGACGTCAAAACTGCCTGCCGTGACATTTTGAACCCGTAATAGGATGAAGGCACATAAAGGCACGCCGACAATCACAACGGGCAGTCCATAGAGCATCCATGTCAGAAAGCTTATTTGGATACCCAATTGCTTTTCCACCAGGCCAGCAGCAATGGCGTTGGTCGGCGACCCGACAAGCGTTCCAAGCCCACCAATCGACGCTGCAAAGGCAACGCCCATGATCAGCGCGCTCGCCAGCCCGCCGGTCTCTCCCGGCTTTGTCCCGCCAGCTGCAAGCACCGCTATCGCGATGGGTACCATGATCAGCGCAATCGATGTGTTAGACATCACCATGCTGAGCAATGCGGTTGAACCCATGAACGCGATCATCAGGCCCGTGACGCTATGTCCCGATTTGCCCAATATGGCGAGTGCAACGCGTCGGTGCATGCCCGTACGCTCAATAGTGAGCGCCAAGAACGCGCCGCCAAGGATGAGGAATAATGTAGGTGAATAATATTCCTTCGCGACATCCTGCGCGGTCATGATATCCATCAACGGGAGAGCGAGAAACGGAAGCAATGCGGTCACCGTAAGCGGCAGCGCTTGCGTCATCCACCATGTTGCCATCAAGATGGTGAGGGCGGCCACGCGCCATGCAGACGGTTCCATACCCACGGGCGCTGGTAAAAAAAGCATAAGGGCGAAGATGATAAGCCCGCCCCAAAAACCTATTTTATCCGGCTTCAAGCGCGTAAACCAATCAAAGAAAGCTGGCGCCCATATCCCGGTTCGCCCAAATGGCAGCTGCGCCGATAACTGAAAAATCGGTCCGGCTGGCTGTAGGTATCCTCGCCCAAACAGGCGACAGTGCGCATGCCGGCCGCCGCCAGTCGTGCCGCGACATAGCCCTCAATATCGAATTGATAATGGCCCGATTTGCCGTCCGTGAAGAAGCGTTCGTTCGGCGCAGCTTGAGTGATAAAATGGCGGAAGAAGCTCTCGTCCACTTCATAGCTTTTCTGCGAAATGCATGGGCCAATTGCGCAACGTATGTGGTCGACATCCGCACCAAGTTGCACCATCGCGCTCAGGATATTTTCAAGCACACCGCCGATAGCGCCTTTCCAGCCAGCATGCGCAGCGCCAATTACGCCGGCTTCGACGTCCGCAAACAGAACGGGGACACAATCGGCGGTCACTATGCCAAGAAGGACATTAGGTTGGTCGGTGACCATCGCGTCGCCCCGAGGCGGATCAACCTGAGCAATGTCTTGGCCAATTTGAACAACCTCGGGGGAATGGAATTGGTGGACGCGGGCAAGCCTGGCGTCGGGCAAGACCGCGTTGACCGCGCGTCGGCGATTTTCGATGACGGTTTCGCGCGCATCTTCCGAACCAAGCCCTACGTTTAGCCCAGCATAGATTCCAGTCGACGCGCCGCCTATCCGTCCGAGAAAGCCATGGGCGACGCTGCTCAGCACGCCTGATTGTATCACCTCAACTGCCATGCTTGCGTTTCCTCCCACCGCACCTATTCGCAACTGCCGTGCTTGACGGCAAGCCATTAGATTGCGAACCGGTGTTCATGCAGCGACATATACTAATATTTGGAATGGGCTACACTGCCACGCGACTTGCCGATAGGTTGCGGGCCGAGGGCTGGCTTGTGGCAGGCACAAGGCGGATGAGCGCCGGCGATGCTGTTGCCTTTGACGATGAAGCGGCGGTCCTGACCGCGCTCGATAACGCAACGCATATACTGTCGAGCGTGCCGCCCATGGCCGAGGGCGGCGATCCTGTGGTACAAAAATATGGCGCGGCTATTGCTGCCAGCGCTGTTTCATGGACCGGTTATTTGTCGTCAACGGGTGTTTATGGCGACACCGGCGGCGCGTGGGTCGATGAAAGCGCACCCGTGGGCGAAGGGCGCCGCACCGCGCGCGCGCAAGCAGATCTTGCGTGGCAGGCACTGCGCAATGATGTCCGCGTTTTTCGCTTGCCCGGCATTTATGGCCCCGGCCGCTCTGCGTTGGAGCGGGTCACAGACGGCAAGGCGCACCGTATCGATATGCCGGGACAGATTTTCAGCCGCGTGCATGTTGACGACATTGTCGACGCCGTTTGTGCCAGCTTCGACGGCCCCGCTGGGGTTTACAATATCGCTGACGATTCACCTGCCTCGCAAAATGCCGTTATCGAATATGCGTGCGACTTGCTGCAGCTAGAATGGCCGCCTTTGTTGTCGATCGAGGTGGCAGGCCTGTCGCCGATGGCCCGCGGATTTTATGCTGAGAACCGCCGTGTCGCGAATGGTAAAGCGAAAAGGCTGCTCAATTGGCAGCCGCGATATGCCCATTACCGGTCGGGTTTAGGCGCCTGCATCGCGACGATTAGACCAAGCATCGCCAACGCGCTGCCCGCCAGCGCCAGCGTTGACCAGACATAGCCTTCGAATATCGTCGAGAGCAGCATCGCGACCACGGGAATGACAACGCCCGTATAGGCTGCCTTGCTAGGACCGATGTCGCGGATCAGGCGGAAATAGAGCGGGAAGGTTACGACCGTTCCAATGATACTCAGATACAGGACGCCGCCAAGATAGCCAGGACGCATGTCGACAATCGGCGGACCAGCCGTGACGAAGGCAAATATGCTATTGCCAATGCTACCCCACAACATCGACCATGCCAAAATAGTGATCGTTGGAAAACGCGCTATCCGCGGTGTGACCTGAAGCACGTTGGACACGGACGCCGTCGCCACAGCACATAATACCAAAGATAGCCCAAGCAGCACGTCGGCCCCGCCCACAGGCGCGGCGCGGTACTCCCTTAACATTAATAGCCCGACCCCAAGGCTGGCAATCAAGGAACCCAATTTAAATGCCCCGCTTATGGGTCGCCCAAGCCAATATTTGGCGAGCAACGCATTGGGTACAATCAACAAGGCGAACACGACCGCGACAAGGCCTGATGTCACATAATGCTCGGCCGTATAGACAAAGTTAAAGTTTATCCCGAATTGCAACAGGCCGAGCAACACCGTCCAACCGACCATCGGCCTGTCAATTTTCAGCGGCTGACGCAGAACAAGCGCCAGGATGAACATGCCGATAGCTGCCACGATGAACCGATAGGTCACCGACCATGTCGTGGGCACCGTGCCCAATTGATCGCGGATGACGAACCAGGTTGATCCCCAGATGAGGGACGTCACCATAAAGGGTATCCACACCCTTGGTGTTAGAAATCCTGGCTCTTCGTCCGTCTTTGCGGCAATCATGCTCATAGCGCAGCGATAGCGCGCGCCAAAGGGGCCACGTCGGTTTCGGTGTGCTGCCAACTGGTAACCAGTCGCGCCGCACCCCAATTTTCGTCGACCACGCCCCAATCGTAAAAGTCAAAACCCTGTGCCCGTAACGCATCAGCTTCGGCTGCTGTCAGTCGCAGGAAAAGCTCATTGGCTTGCACAGGGTATAGCAAGCGTTCGCCCGCGGCCTGCGAAATGATCTGCGCCGCCGCATTGGCGGAGCGCGCATTGTGCAGCCACAGATCACCTTCAAGCATCGCCAGCAATTGTGCCGCAAGAAACCGTCCCTTGGATTGCAAATGCCCAGCGCGCTTGCGGCGATAGCGCGCGGCATCCGCCAGCGCGGAGTCAAAATAGACCAAGGCCTCAGCGCCCATGCCGCCATTTTTGACAAAGCCGAAGCTTAAGATATCGACTCCGGCGTTGATGGTCACATCGGCAGGCGTGCAGCCCAAATACGCAACTGCATTGGCAAAACGCGCGCCGTCCATGTGCAATCCAAGCTTGCGTTCGCGGCATAATGCCCCAAGCGCCGCGACCTCTGCAGGCGCGAAGACCATGCCATATTCGGTGGCGTTGGTAATCGATACGGCGGCGGCCTGCACCTGATGCACATCGTTGCGAAGGGCGTCGAGGGTGGCAGTGACGGTCGTGGGAGACACTTTTGCGCCATCTCCCTCAATCAACATTAATTTCGCGCCAGCGGTGTAGAAACCCGGTGCGCCGCATTCATCGACCTCAATATGCGCCTCACGGTGGCAAATGACGCCCTGATGCGGTTGCACGAGTGAGGCAAGCGCGAGGCAATTGGCGCTGGTGCCGGTCGCCACCCACAATACGGCAACATCGCGGCCAAACAGTTCGGAGAACGCCCCATCCAATCGCGCGCTATATTGATCGCCGTCATAGGCGGTATCGATCTGGTTGGCATCGGCCATCGCTTGCATGACAGCAGGGTGCACCGGGGCGGCATTGTCAGAGAAGAAACGCATGGAAAATCGCATGGCGGGAAACCCTGTGCGGCGTCAAGCGGTAAGGGGAATTTGCAATAGCTAGATTATTGATTGGCAGCGGTAGAGGAAAATAGCACAGCAGGCTTTAATATTATGTTTCCGGTGATGACAACGCGCTGCTGCGCAAAAACTCAATTGCTTCGCCTTCCGAGACGACCTCTGCATATTTCGCCTGAAGATCGAATAAATTTGCGTCATGCGGCGCCGAATGGCGGTCGCCACAGGCATCACTAACAACAAAGGGTGCAAAGCCCGACTGGAGCGCATCCAGTGCGGTTGCGCGCACACATCCCGACGTCGACAGGCCAGTGATAAGCAACGTATCGATGGCCGCGGTCGTGAGGATGTCCGAAAGCGCAGTTCCAAAAAAGGCCGAGGCAAATTGCTTCGAGATGATGCGTTCGCCATCCAAGGGTTGAAGCGACGGCGGAAATGCGCCGTAGGGCGAACCTTTCACAAAAACACGGAGCGACGGAATTTTCGTGTAAAATTGATCTGCCCCCTTCTGGGTGGTCCAAAATCTATGTTATTTTGGACACGGAAG
>CALGEE010000114.1 GCA_937881525.1 uncultured Sphingomonadales bacterium
GCATAACGCAACAACACTGTGCCTCGGCGGTCCAGATGGGTCAGCACCGAAAGCCCCCTTTGCCCATGCGGCAATTGAACATGGGTCTCAGGGTCCACAATTTCAAAATAGAACTGCTCCGGCGCGGGATTGTGATAGCCCGAATCCGGCATACACTCCACCGCGCCGACTTGCATTTCCGTAGCCGCATAGGAAATTGAAACCCAAGCATCTGCATCGCCTATTCGGTGAAGCCTGTCGGTTAAATCCCGCCGCATTTCGGTGCTCACAGCTTCACCAGTTACGAATGCCAGTCGAACTGAGCGGAAATCTGCACTAATTTCTTCAGCACGAATAAGGACTCGCCGGACATAACTAGTAACGCCCCAAAGAATGGTCGCGCGTGTTCTGGCAATTGCAGCCACGACGTCATCCAGACCGGCGCTCCAATGAAAAAATTCTGACGGACGCCCCGGCAGCGGACTAATCACTGGCACTTTTACAACATTTGCCGCGGCGATTGTTCGATGATACGCCCCGTAGGGATAAAGGGTCATCGGACATAGATTTGCAATCACGTCCGTTTCGGCAATTTTGCGAATTTCCAACGCCCGACGATTTGCGGTCAGAGTACCGTAGAAATCATAGGCAGTGGAGAAAAATGGGGTCGGCTTGCCGCCACTGGTTCCAGTAGTATGCATAACATCCCAGCCAACAGATGCCTCTTTAACCAGCCCCTCGGTCTCAAGGCTAAATGCCTCAGGGTCAGCCGCATATTCCTTTTTGCTGACAATTGGAATCAGGTGAATATCTGCCAGTGAGCGAATGTCAGTACGCTTGAGCCCCATTACCTTAAAACAATTACGGTAATAGGGATGACGCTCAAAACACAGATCTAGCATGGTCGCAAAATTTTGTTCCTGCAAACGAGCAATACTCTGCCGGTTCTGAAAGGTCGTGTCAGCAATCATCAGCTTAACCCAAAAACGCGGATTGCATTGTCACGCAAAAACGCCTGATAGGATTCGGGGCGCAAGCCAAGCCTATCAACTTCTTCACGATAGCGTTGAAAGGACAACACTGGAAAGTCTGTTCCAAACATAACTTTATGGCGACCATAACTATCAATGTAGCGGATAAAGCTTTCCGGCCAATATTTTGGAGCATGCGCGTCGGCGATAACATAGACATTTTCATGCTTCCAGGCCATTGCAATCATCTCATCCGCCCAGGGAATGCCAATATGGATGCCAACCAATTTTAGTTCTGGAAAATGACACGCCACCGGATCAAGAGTGATCGGTCGGCCAACCGACTGCAATGGGCGGCGTGGCTCATACACCAGCGATTGGCCAACCTGCATAAGAATTGGAATATCAAGCTCAACGCATTTGCTGTAAAAAGGGTACCATCTGGCATGATCGGGCGCTAACTCGAACCAGTGCGGATAGGCATGCGCACCGATAAATCCAAAATCCTGAACGGCTTTTTCCAGGGCCCTGATGCCTGCCATTCCTTCGGTTGGATCAATACCGGCAAGGCCATAGAACCTATCGGGAAATTGTTTTACCGCCTCAGCCACCATTTCATAGGGCAGGTGCCAGCTACCTGGCAGCCCCAACTGGCCAGTTTTGTTGGCAACCAG
>CALGEE010000115.1 GCA_937881525.1 uncultured Sphingomonadales bacterium
ACTGCATGAGCAATAGCTGCGTTGGCAAATGGCGGGTTTGTCCCGCGTTGTGTGAATTCATGCACGGTGCGGCGAAAGTCCATTTTCCGCCTTTTACACCTTGGGCACAGCACCAACACAGTCGCCGCCAACTACGGCTCAGGCTATGCGCTGGAGGTCATGCGGGAGCACCTAGAGAAGGTGTGGGGAGTGATGGTGGAGTGGGTGAGTGGTGCGTCTGAGCGGACCTTCAACCAAAGCGCAGCGAACCGCTGGAATGAGCCCACCGCTCCAATGCTGCAATTGGTTTGAACGGCAGCGACCATTCAATGGGCGGCCATTCTTCGTTGCCAACCAATCAGGAGCCGAAATCCTGGCGATGCGTGCAGTGGCCATTTTGTACCACTATTGAGCCGAGTATTTGGCATGCAAATTAGCGTCCAGCAAAACCTTGGTATAGCTATGCTGAGGCGCGCGCACGACGTCATCTGTTAGGCCGGTTTCCACGATTTCACCGTGATACATGATCGCCATCCGGTCGGCCAGATGACGCACCACATGCAAATTGTGTGTTATGATCAGGATGGACAGAGACATGGTTTCACGCAGTTCGGCGAGCAGGTTAAAGATTTCTCCCTGGATAGACACGTCAAGACCTGCGGTGGGCTCGTCGGCGATCACCAGTTTTGGGCGCAGCGCCAGCGCCCGCGCGACACCCACGCGCCGCGCCTGACCGCCGGACATCTCATGCGGATAGCGATCTACGAAATCCTCGCTCAGGCCAACAAGCTGCAATAAGTCAACCGCTTCCTGACGCAGGTTTTTTCCTTTTGACTGGCCCGATACGATCAAAGGTTCGATGACCGACGTGCCCACGGGCATCCTAGGGCTGAGGCTTCCGATTGGGTCTTGTAGCATCATTGCCATTTCGTTGCGGAAAGGACGCATGTCTCGATTGCTGATCGACAGAAGATCGGTGCCGTCGAACTCCACCTCACCGCGCTCGGCAGGCACCAGCCGGAACACCGCTCTTGCCAGTGTTGATTTACCCGAGCCGCTTTCGCCGATCAGCGCTACGGTTTCGCCTGGGGCAATGTCGAGGGAAGCGCCCCTTACCGCTTCGATACGGCGCGCTGGCGTACCGCTTAGCAGCTCGGCGATACTTCTTGGTTTGTGGAACGTGACATCAAGTTGGCGAACCGATAACAACGGTTTGGCAACATGGTCTATCCGGGCACGGTCGCGCGCAGGATCCGCAGGAGACTTCAGACTAAGGTCCGACATGATCGGTAGGCGGCGACATTTTTCCTCGATCCGCGATGGATCGCAGGACAGCAGATTGCGCGTGTAACTGTCGTTGGGGTTTGAAAACACGTCCTCAACTGCGCCACTTTCGCAAATATTTCCCTGATACATGACCGTCACATCGTCACACAATTCTTCAACAACCGTCAGGTGGTGGGTCACGAACAGCATTGCGCAGCCGATGTCGCGTTGCAGATCATTCAGAAGCCTCACAATCTCCACTTCCAGCGTGGCATCGAGCGCTGTCGTCGCTTCATCAGCAATCAGCAGTTTTGGCCGGGCCATAATCGCCATGGCAATGCAAACCCGTTGTTTCTGACCACCGGACAGCTCGTGCGGATACATACCCAGCCGCGCTTCGGCCTGTGGCATTCTGACCTTGTTCAGAGCGTCCAGTGCTGTTGCCATCTTTTCGGATCGACTCTTGTCGCTCCAATGCTGGATATCGAGCATTTGTTCCCCGATGCGCAGCGCCGGGTTGAGCGCGCTCATCGGGTCTTGCGAGACATAAGAGACGTCTTGGCCGCGAAATGCTTGCCAGTCCTTGTCGGAGAAAGACAACATGTCCCTGCCTTCAAAGGTGATGGTGCCTTGCGCGATGTCGGCCGCGTGCGGAAGCAGGCCGATAATTGCGTTGGCCAATGTAGATTTGCCCGAACCACTTTCCCCTACCAACCCCATGATCCGTCCTTGCCC
>CALGEE010000116.1 GCA_937881525.1 uncultured Sphingomonadales bacterium
CTGCCATCACAGCGGGCCAAATGTCTGGAATAATTTTTGGGCAAAAGTTGGTGACGCCTGATCAAGACACAATGTGCAATATTCGGATTCTGTCGTGCAACTCAATCCCCTGGACAGTCTCCGGCAGCCCGTTATTACCTTCGAACCTTCGCAATCTTTTCTGCCTTGAAATCATCAGCTTGAAGACCTTGGCCAGCCCGGCTGTACGGCTATGACGATCCTTGGTGCGTGGACCGAAAGCCCTGGCCGCGTCGCGGGCGTCAGGCCCATTTCGGTCATGTAATGTCCCATCAGTCCCAACCACTTATTAGAGATCGTCAGCCAGGGCGAAGGCTGGATGTATCTCGACGGAATCTTCAGGAGGGGTATCGCTACGCCTCGTCCTTTTCCGCGACCGACAACGTAACCGCCTCCGTCACTCGCCGCTGAAACAGAAGGTAGATGACCACGACCGGAAGGCCCGCCATAAGCGCGGCCGCCAGGCCGCTGACGCCATAGGACCGGATTTGGGCGATACTGACCGTGACGTTCATCATCTCGGGCTTGGTCACCGCCAGAAAGGGCCACAAAAAGGCATTCCAGGCTCCAATGAAAACGATGATCGCCAGGGCCACGGTCACCCCCCAGTTCATGGGCAGGTAGATGTTGAGAAAGATCTGCCAATGCTTGGCCCCATCAAGGAAGGCGGCCTCGCCCAGCTCTTGGGGGATGCTGTCAAAGAACTGCTTGTAAACGATCACCGCAATGGGGGCGATCAGCTGGGGCAGGATCACGCCGAGCCAGGTATTGAGAAGCCCCCATTGGTAAATCAGAAAAAAGTGGTTCACGATCAGGGCCTGCACCGGGATCATGAAACTGCCCAGAATGCCATACCAAAGCAGCCGTCGCCCGGTGAACTCGATCTGGGAAATCGCGTAGCCACAGGTGGAGGATATGGCAATCACAATGAGAGTGACGCCGCCCGAGGTCACGATGGAATTGAGATACCAGCGCCCCAGATCAGTGTTGAACAAAACGTTGGCATAGGTGCGCAGGAACCCGGCCGTGGCATCGGCCGGCCCTGCCGTGGCGAAGACCGCCCAAAAGATGGGAAAGGCCCAAAGCACCACCAGAACAAGGCTTACCACCCAAAGCGCAAGGCCGCCCAAATCCCATCGTCCGCCCAACCCGCCGCTCATTTAGAGCGCCTGATGCGGAGCAGTTGGAACTGAAGCACAACGAAGGCAAGGACGATGACGAAAAGGGCGACAGCAACAGCGGATGCATACCCCGCTTGATTGCGCTGGAAGGCGACCGAATAGATATAATGGACCAGCACCGTGGCCGAACGGCTGGGCGCCTGAGAGGCCATCAGGTAGACCTGATCAAACACCCTGATCTGCAGGATCAGCTGAATGGTTAGGACCAGGATAGTGATCGGCTTGAGCAACGGCCAGGTGATCCATCTCAGCTGTGCCCAGCGGCCGGCGCCATCAAGCTGGGCTGCCTCATAAAGGTCCTTGGGTATAGCGCGCAGACCTGCCAGGAAAAGCAGAACACTGAAGCCGACAGTCCACCAGATGGTCAGCACGGCCACCGAAGGCATGAACCAGGCCGCGCTGCTCCAGACCGGAATCGTGGTGCCATTGGCTGCTTGGGCGAGACCTCCAAGCGGACTGTTGGGGCTGTCTGTCAGCAGATAGGCGATCGATGTGACGGTCGAAACCGGGAGAATATACGGGACAAAAAACACCGAAAGCACGATGGCCTGCCAATAGCTGTGCAGGCGATTGACCACCATCGCCAGCGCCAACCCCACCAGCGTGCCGGGCACAACTGTCAGGGCCACGAAATAAAGGGTGTTGCGCAATGCTGCACCAAAGCCCCTGTCGGACAACAGCTTCTCGTAATTGGCAAGCCCGACCCAAGCCCCCTGTTTAGTGAGCGCGCCGTCGGTAAAGCTGGTGGCGAGCATCTGTAGCGAGGGGTAGATGAACAGTGCCGCGTAGACGAGCACGAATGGCAGAACAAGAGGCAAAGCGGCCCGATTGTCTTTGCGGTCTCGCTGGCTGTCCATGCCGGCCATGTCGCCCGCTTGGCCAAAAATTGTCAATGTTGATCTCGCTTCGCAGATGCAGGGTTGGCCCCACCCCGGCCCTTGCCGTCCCACCGGTCCCATGCCCGGTGAAGTGATGCATCCCTCAAAGGCTGGCGGCGGCACCCTGTTTGGTGTTTTTGTAGTGCCAGGAGCCCACTGGCTCTCTTGCGGCGCTCGGGCGATCAGCCGCGTTTATCAAGCACGGAGGCTGACCAGCATGCGCACGAACTGGGCTGGAAACTATACATATCAGGCGCCCCACTTGCGGCAGGCGACGACCATAGCCGAGGCGCAGGAGATTGTGGCGGCCGCCCGCAAGGTCAGGGTTCTGGGGTCGCGGCACAGCTTTAATGGCATTGCCGATTCCGAGGAGACGCAGCTGTCGCTGGCGGCCCTGAACAAGGTACTGGCCATCGACGTTGCCAACATGCGCGTAGAGGTGGAAGGCGGCATTCGCTACGGCGATCTTGCTCCAGTGCTTGAGGAGCATGGTCTCGCGCTCGCCAACCTCGCCTCTTTGCCCCATATCTCTGTGGCCGGGGCCGTCGCGACGGCGACACATGGCTCGGGGTCGGACACAGGCAATCTGGCCACAGCGGTCGTGGCGATGGACATCATCACCGCCAGCGGCGAGATCGCCCGCTTGTCGCGCGATGCGGATGGCGACACATTTGCCGGCGCAGTGGTCAATCTCGGAGCGCTCGGCGCAGTCGCGCGGATGACACTTGAGGTCGAGCCCACATATGAGGTTCGCCAGGATGTCTATACCGGCCTGTCCCATGACGTACTGGCCTCCGATTTCGACGCCATCTTCGGAGCGGCAAAAAGCGTCAGCGTCTTTACCGACTGGCGCGGCGCAACAACACAGGCCGTCTGGCTCAAGCAGGTGGTGGATGCCAAGTCTGGCCAAGGGACCGCCCGTGCCGAATTCTTCGGCGCTCGTGCCGCTACGAAAAACCAGCATCCATTACCGGGTGGAGACGCGACGGTTTGCACCCCGCAATTGGGCGTGCCTGGCGCATGGCACGAGCGGCTGCCGCATTTCAGAATGGCGTTCACGCCCAGCAACGGGGCAGAGATTCAGGCCGAATACTTCCTGCCGCGCGACACAGCCGCCCGCACCATCGCCGCCATGCGGCAGCACGGCGACCGTCTGGCCCCCATCCTGATGATCTCAGAGCTGCGAACGATTGCCGCCGATAACCTTTGGCTGAGCCCTGCCCATCGCGGCCCTTGTCTGGCCATGCACTTCACCTTCAAGCGCGATTGGGAAGCCATCCAAACCGTTTTGCCCGCCATCGAAGCCACTCTTTCCCCGCTTGGCGCAGTGCCACACTGGGGCAAGGTGACAACGATGCCGCCTGCGGCGGTGATGCGGGCCTATGGACGTCTGGGCGATTTCCGAGACCTGGCCCTGGCGCAGGACGAGCCGGGCAAATTCCGCAACAGCTTTGTGGAGCGCTTTGTCTTTGGTGAGGTTTGACACATCCCGTCCCAAGCACGCGACAGCTTGGTCAGTGGACCAAGCCCCTTCTCGTTCACCCCGTCAGGCGAGTGACCGAGTTTTGCAGGGCTCATCCAAGCGCCAATATCTCATCTCGCCGATGGAACGCTTGACTGCCTTGTGCCGCTTTCAGGCGCTCGCCCTCGTCCGCCTCCGGCTGCGGAGATCGCTCATGCGCGACCGCCCGCAGAGGTGGCACCATTGTACCGTCGCTATTGGCCGACCTGACCCGCCGTTTTTCGCAGGTCGCTCGGCGACGATCCGGTCCAACGGCGAAAGCTCCTGAAGAAGCTGTTGGGATCGCTATAAGCCAGCAAGTGAGAGATTTCTTCAATCGCCAGCGTACTCTTGGTCAGGTATCGCAGCGCAAGGTCTTTGCGGGTCTTGTCGAGGATCTTCTGGAACGTTGTCATTTCGTTGCGCAAGCGCCGCTGCAGCGTGCTGCGGCTGACCCCCAGCTCTGCGCACACAGAGCCCACGTCGGAACGTCCCAAAGGCAGTTGCGTCAGAAGCGCGCTGACGACTTTGGAGGCCATGTCGCTGGCGCGGGCACGCGCAGCGAGTTGGCGCTCTAGATCCTGTTCCATGGCGTGCCACAGCCCTTGGGCTTCGGACAGAAATGGCGCGGCTGCATCGGCAAGCGTGAAACTCAGCGTCGCCTTTTCACCGTATCCTGGGATTATCCCGAGATGCCGAGCCAGCGTATGGCGCACCTCTTCTGGGGCCCTAAGCGTCGCCATTGTCGGGATTATTGATCGCGCCGTCATCAGCCGTGCTTTTTCGACAATAAATGCGAGATAAAGCGCCAACATGGAGGCGGGCAGCTCCAGATCAGGCGCGATGCTATCGTATTCGACCGTCAGTTTTTCGTCATCTCGGAAAACGTGCATCCTGGTCGGTCCGATCAGACGCTTGTACCGGGTGATCCGGCGCAAGCCTTGTTCCAGGTCTGGCGCACATTCAAGCGCCAGAAACACAGGTACAAGCGGACCACGTGCAATGGCGATACCCAGCTGGCTGGGCAAATCCTCGCGCCCGGCCAGACGGACCGTCGCGTCCCACGCGGCCAGGTATTGTGCGGCCGTCACGCCAAGCGCGGCCTGCTTGGGATCAAGATCGCCAAGACCCGCCTGCCGCAGCATCTCTGTCGGATCGACCCCCAACATGCGGCAAGCGTTCAACCCGAGCGCGAGCGGATATGTTTCCTGCATTGTCGTCACCTAATCAACCGGTGGTCCATTCTCACTCGTTCTTGTCAAATCATGCTGCTTGCAAACTCTGCAAGTTGATTGGTGCAACATGCATGCGTTTGACCGCATCTGCATGTTCATACCCTTCGCGGCTGGGCCTAGCCTCACCTCAACGCAGCGGGGCCGGATCCGGACATATGAAATTCGAGATGACAAACATCGGCGGCATCAAGATCCGCTACGCGGCCAGCCGAAACGAAGGTAAGCCACAACTGTTGCTGACCTCGCCGCAACCCATGAGCGTTCTGACCTACCGCAACTGGTGGGATCGGCTTACTCAGAGCTTTGACGTGGTGGCGGTGGATCTACCCAACCACGGCGGCTCCGATCCCGCGCGGCATGTAACGTCCGTCAGCCAGCACGCGGTGTTTCTGGGCAATATCCTGGACGAATTCGAGCTGTCGCACCCACATGCCGTTGGGCCCGATATCGGCACAC
>CALGEE010000117.1 GCA_937881525.1 uncultured Sphingomonadales bacterium
AGAGTACCCGGCGCCGACAACACAGACGTCAAACATGTGATCGCCCTCAACGGCGGGACGCAGACGGCGTGTATTCGCAGATGCGGCGTAGTAGCTTGTGGTGTGATCACCAGTTCCAGCATAAGATAGGTGTGCGTTCATCAGACAGTCTCCAAATATGCGTGATATTCTGCTCCAGATACAATGCCGAGGAAGTGCGTCAATTCTTGATGTTTCGCTTGCGCATAGAGCCGCACCAAGAGCGGGTCGAGAATCCGAGCAATGGTTGTGCCTGAGCTGAAGGCAACGATCGCCGTCAACCAATCCAGCGGCAGCTGTGGTGCATTCGCTTCATAAGCATTACCTCGCAATTGCGGGGGTGGCAGAATTTTATCTTCAATCCCGATGAGCGCTGCTCCGAGAATAACGGCGAGCATCAAATAGGGGTTGGCATCTGCGCCTGAAACGCGGTGCTCAATACGCCGCGCGGCATGTGGTCCGCCCGGAATGCGGATCGCGCAGGAGCGATTTTCGTAACCCCATGCAGCACTTATTGGCGCAAAAGATCCAGGCCGCATGCGACGGTAACTGTTTTGATGGGGGGCGAAAATCAGCGTGCTTTCTTGCATCGCCTTGATCAAACCACCGACAGCAAACCGTAAGGCCTCAGAGCCTTTGTCGGTACCGTCATCAAAGATATTCTTGCCATCTTCATCCACAACAGAGAAGTGCACGTGCAAACCGTTGCCAGCGGTATCCCCAAATGGCTTCGCCATGAATGTCGCGTGAAACCCATGTTGACGCGCAATGCTTTTCACGATGGTTTTAAACAAAAGCGCATCATCAGCGGCCTTCATTGCATCCGCGGTGTGAAGCAAATTGATCTCATATTGCCCCGCGCCACCTTCTGATACAGCCGAGTCAGCTGCGATGCCGTGCGCATTACATGCCACATAGATATCGTCAAAAAAATCACTCAGCGCATCCAGTTCGGACACCGATAGAATATTGTCCATCGCCAATGGTCTGTGCGCGTCTGGCAGGGTCGGCGTCCGCGGAATTCCATTTGTTACAGAGGTCAAATAAAATTCCATTTCCATGGCAACAACCGGTGTAAGACCCTTTTCTTTGAACCGTTTCAAAACCGTCGCCAATGCCTGACGGGAATCTGCGCCAACGGGCGTGCCATCCTCCTTGCCAAGCATCACTTGAAGAAAGCCCGAGGGCTTTTCGTCCCAAGAGCGTGTTATGACGCCACGGGCCGTTGGGACGCAAACACCATCTGCATCGCCGCTGTCCAAGACCAACTCACTGTCTTCAATGTCGCGCCCGAAAATATCGAGCGTGCAGGCCGACTGAGGCATGCGAACGCCGCTGCTCAAGGCATTTTTCAATTGATCGACAGGAATGCGCTTGCCGCGCAATACGCCATTGATGTCGCAGACCGCTACCGTAATTGAGTCGACATCTGGGTTTTTCGCCAGCCATTCTTGTTCGTTTAGGGATGTCATAGTGTGAGCCTTACTGAGGTGTTATATGTGAAATTATTGTTGGCTTGCCGCGGCGTTCTATTCAAACGTCGCGTAGATCTTGGTGACGTTTTCATTGGATTTCCAAACGCCAGAAAAGCCTGACGGAATGACGAAAGCGTCGCCCTTCATATGGGTGGTTTGGGTGCCATCTGCGCCCGTTAATGTCACGCTGCCCTCCACGATCACACAAAGCTCGTCCTCAGTGTAATTGACAGAAATCTCGCAGGGCGCACTGCTCCAGTGACCCACATGAAACTGGCCCGTGCTATTGGAAAAGGCATGCCTGAGTGTGACGGTGCTTGCGCCTGAAATCAACTTTTCAGGAGCAATCTCGCCCAGAGTTGGGGTGTCGCTTGTGTTGATTGAAATCACTTTAGTCATCGGAACCTCATAATTTGTCGCGCATTGAAAACCACAGCATCGCAAGGATCAGCAGCGGCTGGCGCATAAGTCGGATACCCGGAAATTTGGGGGTTTGGATTTGGGACATTATGTCAAACCGTTCGGCCTGCCCGGCGATGGCTTCGGCGGCAATCTGGCCTGAGAGCGTGCCAAGCGCCACGCCTTGGCCAGAAAAGCCAGACATGCTGAGCACATTGCCGGAACCATAGCGTGCAAAATGCGGCAGGCGGTTCATGGTGATGCCCAAGGTGCCTCCCCAAGCATAGTCAATCTTGGCGTTTTTGAGTTGGGGAAAAATGCCCAGCATCGGTTTTCTCACTTGGGCAGCGATGTCATTGGGGAACTTGTAGCTATAGCTCTCAGTGCCGCCAAATAGCATCCGATTGTCGTCACTGAAGCGAAAGTAATTCACCACGAATCTTGAGTCTGCCACTGCGATATTCTTGGCCAAAACCGATGCGCGCACCGCGTCAGACAAGGGTTCGGTTGCAATGATGTAATTGTTGATCGGCATCACGCGGCGGGTCACATCCGCATTCAAGTCACCGATGTACCCGTTGCAAGCCAAGACAACATATTTCGCGGAAATGCGCGCAGCCTCGGTTTTCACGAGGACCGAGGAACCATGCTCTATGGAGGTAACGCGGCTGCGTTCATGTAGTTTTGCGCCAGCGTTTTGCGCCATGCGCGCGAGGCCCAGTGCAAATTGCAACGGATCAATATGGCCCGAGCGCGTGTCCAAGCTACCGCCATGATAGGATTGAGATTGCACAAGCGCTTGCATCTCTTCTTTGTCCAAGAATGAGATATGCTCATAAGCGTATTTCGTGCGCATTTTTTCCACATAGGCGCGGGAATGTTGGACGTAGCGCGCGCGGTGATCGGCATGTGCGATGCCCGGGTGAAACTCTGCGTGTACGAGGTCGGATTTGGACAGATCACGCACGCATTCCACGGCTTGCATGCCAGTGTTCCAAAGCTCTCGTGCACGGTCGTCGCCGAACATTTTTTCAAGTTCATCTTGATCAATGCGCTGCCCTTGGCCAACCTGCCCACCGTTGCGACCAGAGGCGCCAAACCCGATGCGTTGCGCTTCAAGCAGGTGCACATTATATCCCCGCTCGGCAAGGTGGAGCGCCGTCGAAAGACCCGTATAACCTCCGCCAATGACACAAACATCGCAGCTAAGATCGCCCTGCGCCGGCGCCGTGTCCGCAATCGCCGTGATATTGCTTGCATAGAACGACGGTGGGTAAGCCCCCGCTTTATCGTTTGCCGAAAGGAGGTCCATCAGACGTTCAACAGCAGGTGCCGCCGCTCCCAAGGAGAAATTTCGCGTTGATATTCTTCATTTTCCGCGCGCTTCAAGCCCAAAAAGAGCTGGCAAAATTCAGTGCCGAGCACGTCCCACAGCTCAACCGCCTCTTCAAAAAGTTTGAGGACCCGGCGTAATACGTTCCGTGGGGCGAATTGCAGATTGTGACCATCGCGGGTTTTCATGTCGCAGATGATTTGGATGGATGGATCGTCGCTCCAAGGAAGGACGGTGGCTGCGGACATGTCAGGAATGAGCGTAACATCCTTTTCGAGCCACTGATCCTCAATGTCCATATCCACATATTCGCCGGATATTGTCTGGCAAAACAATGAGACCGGCAAAAAGAAGGACTCTTCTGGTTTGAACTTGTAAGAGGGCATCGCTTTACCACGGGACGTGCCTGCGATATCGGGGATGATGATCTCCACCTCGTCGATTCCACGACCTTCAAGGTCGTTTTGGACGTGCTCCGACAATTGGGTGATCCACGTCGGCCTGGGCGATGCTGTCTCTCGGCGGTTCATTGGCTTTTACTATAATTTTGATCAAATATAGCCGCAGAGGGTTCAGCCACAAGCATTACGCCCTGTTCAAGGTCTTCTCTCATTGCTGACGCGGCCAGTTCGGTATTTTGGTTCAAAATGGCGCCTAGGATATCAGCGTGTTTATCGGGTAAGTTTGCGGTGCCGTAACGGCCGCAAACAAAGCGCAAACTTGGACCGACCTGTAACCAAAGTGACTGCGCAATGCGCATCAAGACCGGAGAGTCGGCGAGCTCATAAATGCCAAAGTGAAAATCCTTGTTGTTTTGGAGGTACGCATTAATATCCCCCGAATGGATCGCATCATTTATGGCTCTGTCAATTTCATGCAAGCTATTAATATGCTGTTCTGTTACGTTTTTAACCGCTCTTCGCGCCAGTTCGGGCTCGACACTCAACCTTAAAAAGTAAATATCATCTAGCTGTTTTTGGGTTAAAATGGGCACGATGACACGTCGATTTCCCAGTGTTTCCAACGCACTTTCGGAGGTTAACCGGCGAATCGCTTCGCGAATAGGCGTCATCCCCACGCCAAATTGTTCTGCAAGACCTTGTATCGTCATCGGTTGACCAGGTGCAAACCGACCCAACAGAATCCCGTCGCGCAAAGCTTCGTAAACAGCTTGATGCTCTGGCATCTTGTGGTCCACTTGCATAACTTTTGACCTTTTGAGACTGGGTGGAGTAGGTTTCCTTCCATCCATAATCACAAATAACTTGCTTTTGTCAAACTTTTGATCAAAAGTTTTTCAAGCGACAAACAAATAGGGAGACCTCTATGAAACTGATTACCTCATTGTCGACAATCGCACTTTGTGTTGCGGTTCAGTCGGCGTCCGCAGAAGAAGTCCGCATCTATAACTGGTCGGATTATATTGACGAAGAATTGCTTGCAAAGTTTGAAGCTGAAACAGGCATCAATCTGGTCTATGACGTGTTCGACAGCAACGAAGTTCTTGAAACAAAGTTGCTTGCTGGTAGCTCAGGCTATGACGTCGTTGTGCCAACAGGCACGTTCTTGGAGCGGCAAATCCAAGCGGGCGTATTTCAAAAGCTCGACCTGAGCAAATTGCCAAATTACGGCAACGCATGGGAGCTGATCAAATCGCGCACCGCGCAATACGACCCAGACAATGCATATTCCGTGAATTACATGTGGGGTACGACTGGCCTTGGCGTGAACGTCAACAAAGTCGCTGAAGTTCTTGGTGCAGATGCGCCAATCAATTCACTGGACCTGGTCTTCAAGCCTGAAAACATGGAAAAACTTTCGACCTGTGGCGTCTATTTCTTGGATGCACCAACAGAGATGATCCCAGCGGCTTTGGTGTACCTCGGGCAAGACCCCAATTCCCATGATCCGGACGTTTTGGCGATGGCTGAATCTGTGATGGCCCCCATTGCGCCCTATGTCACAAAATTTAATAGCTCAGAGTATATTAATGCCCTGGCAAATGGTGACATCTGTGTAGCCTTCGGTTGGTCGGGCGACATTCTTCAGGCGCGTGATCGTGCCGCAGAAGCTGAAAACGGTGTTGAAATCGCGTATAATGCGCCATCTGAGGGCGCTTTGATGTGGTTTGACCAAATGGCCATCCCCGCAGATGCACCAAATCCAGATGCGGCTCACAAGTTCATCAATTTCATGCTGGACGCCCAGAACATGGCGGCCGCGTCCAACTATGTTTATTATGCAAACGGGAACCTTGCATCGCAGGAATTTTTGATTGAGGACGTGATTGGTGATCCGGCGATCTACCCTGATGCGGCGACACTTGAAAGGCTCTACACTGTCACAGCTTATCCGCCACGTGTTCAGCGCACGGTTACGCGCATGTGGACCACGATTAAGTCTGGCACCTAATGTTGTAGGCCCTCGTCGAAATTGTTAAAAATAACCGCATGGGGGGAAACCTCCATGCGCGTTTAACAGGATAGCTGCAATGAACTCCGACGCCCCTTTCGCCCCTTGGCAAGATGAGACTGCGAAACCTCTCATCGAGTTTTCGAATGTGACCAAACGTTATGGCGCATTTACCGCCATTGATCAGGTTGATTTGAAAATCTATCCGAGAGAATTTTTCGCCCTGCTTGGACCGTCAGGATGTGGTAAAACCACGCTGATGCGGATGCTTGGCGGATTTGAAACCGTTAGCGAAGGGCGCATCACGATTGACGGCGTCGACATGAATGGGATCCCGCCGAACAAACGGGCCGTGAACATGATGTTCCAATCCTATGCATTGTTTCCGCACCTGACTGTTGCTGGTAATTTGGCGTTTGGTTTGAAACGTTCAAAAATGCCCAAATCTGAAATTGATGGCCGCGTCGAAGAGATGCTGCGCCTCGTTCAGCTGCAAAAATTTTCTCACCGAAAGCCGCACCAATTGTCTGGTGGCCAGCGTCAGCGCGTGGCGCTCGCCCGTGCATTGGCCAAAGCACCAAAATTGCTGCTTTTGGATGAGCCGCTTGGCGCGCTCGACAAGAAATTGCGACAACAAACGCAGTTCGAGTTGATGGATATTCAAGAGAAAACAGGCACAACCTTTGTGATTGTGACCCACGACCAAGAAGAGGCGATGACCGTTGCCAGCCGTATTGCGGTTATGGATAACGGCAAGCTGAAACAGGTCGACACACCAGACCGCGTTTATGAAGCGCCCAATTGCGTCTATGTTGCGGACTTTATTGGCGATGTGAATATCATTGAAGGCCAGGTGACCAAAGCGCAGGGTGAAATGGCGGAATTGTCCTGGGGGCAGGGCAAGTCCCCCATCCGTGGCATGGCTGGTGCGCATCTGAGCCAATCCAAATCCGGTGCTTTTGCGGTGCGACCTGAGAAGGTTGCGATCGGCACCGAGGCGCCGATGGACCGCCACAACCGCGTGACAGGCGTCGTAGAAGACATCGCCTACCTAGGGAATATGTCAACCTATTATGTGCGTATTGAAAATGGTGCTTTGATAAAATCACAAGTCGCAAATGATCGCCGGATTGCAAACCGCTCGATCACTTATGGTGATCGTGTTTGGCTGTCATGGACGGATACCGCTGGTATCGTTTTGGCATCATAGGGACGGGATCATGAATTTAGGACGCCGTCTTCTCATTACAGTGCCTTATGTTTGGCTCGTGGCATTGTTTTTGATCCCGTTTTTGATCGTTCTCAAAATTGCGTTGTCAGATTATGCCATTTCCATCCCCCCCTACACGCCCACTTTGGAAGTCGCTAAAGGCTGGGAGGGATTTAAGGAGTTCTGGTCAAAGCTGGACTTCGAGAATTTCGTCTTTCTCTCGGAAGATTCCCTTTATGTTATGGCCTACCTGTCCAGTTTTAAGATCGCGGCAATCGCAACATTCTTGACCTTGCTGGTCGGGTTTCCCTTTGCTTATGCGATTGCAAATGCCCCGGAAGAGTGGCGTCCGAGCCTTTTGATGTTGGTGATTTTGCCGTTTTGGACCAGCTTCTTGATCCGCGTTTATGCATTGATCGGTATTATCTCTAACGAAGGGTTTCTAAATCAGTTTTTGATGTGGACCGGGATAATTGGCGAGCCGATTGTGATCATGAATACCACAACCGCCGTCTACATTGGCATTGTTTATACCTATCTGCCATTCATGGTTTTACCGATCTATGCCACTTTGGACAAGCTGGATGGATCTTTGTTGGAGGCAGCGCAAGACCTTGGGTGCACACGCATCGGCGCATTCTGGTCTGTCACCGTTTATTTGGCCAAGCCAGGCGTTATAGCGGGCTGTTTTCTCGTCTTCATTCCGGCCTTGGGCGAATTTGTGATCCCATCACTCTTGGGCGGATCGCGCACCCTGATGATTGGCAAAGTGCTGTGGGAAGAGTTCTTCTCTAATCGTGATTGGCCTGTGGCCGCAGCCGTTGCAGTTATCCTGTTGCTTGTGCTGATCATCCCAATCGTATTGTTCCAGCGCAATGAGCAAAAGCAGCGCGAGGCAGGCAAATGAGAAAACAATCCTGGTTTAACACTGTCTCACTGACCTTCGGATTTGCATTCTTGTATATTCCGATGATCTTCTTGGTGATTTTCAGCTTCAATGAGTCCAAGCTCGTGACCGTTTGGGCTGGCTTTTCCACCAAATGG
>CALGEE010000118.1 GCA_937881525.1 uncultured Sphingomonadales bacterium
ATGGGCGTGGAATTGCTTGATCTCCATTCGGCGTGGGCGACAACAGAAGAAGGCGAGGAAGACAAGAGGCAGCCGATCCATCTGATCTTTGTTGAAGAACCAGAAGCGCACATGCACGCTCAGCTCCAGCAGGCCTTTGTTCGTAAGCTGACAGATCTTATTCCCCCGAGAGGCGAAGACGGTTTTGCCTCACAGTTCGTCATCACAACCCATTCTCCACACATACTTTACGAGCGTGGCTTCAAGCCGATCCGGTACTTCCGGCGGTCTGTTGAAACGGGAGCCAAGCAAAGCACCGACGTCTTCAATCTCTCGATCTTCTACGCGCAGAATGAACCGGATCGGGACTTTCTCGAACGATACATGAAGCTCACCCACTGCGACCTGTTCTTTGCGGATGGGGCAATCCTCGTCGAAGGAAATGTCGAGCGCTTAGTGCTCCCGCTGATGATTGCCACGGGTGCCAAGAAGCTCGGAGCAGCTTATTTGAGCATCCTTGAGGTCGGTGGCGCTTTCGCGTTCCGCTTCCGGAAGCTCGTCGAGTTCCTGAGCATTCCGACACTTATCATCACCGATCTCGACAGCGTCCATCCAACGCCACCTACGCCGGAACCTCTACCAGAGGAGGATGATACAGAAGCCTTCGCCGAAGGGGCAGAGGATGATGAAGAAGTTGAGGACGACGGGGACATTGATGACAGTGAAGAGGACGCCGGTGCGGACAGCAAAGTCGCCCCCAAACCAGGAACGAAATGCCCTGCTGGCACGCCCGGGGCAGTGACTGCGAACCAGACCCTGCGCCAGTGGCTTCCGGGCAAGACCCTCATCGACGAGTTGCTCACCGCCGTAGAAGCCGATCGGCTTCAAGCACCATCTGCGGACGGGGGCGCCCACGTGATGGCGACGTACCAGATGCCGGTGATGGTGACGTGGGGCGAAACCACCCTTGAGCTTAAAAGTCGCACGCTCGAAGAGGCGTTCGCCTACGAGAACCTCGCTTGGTGCCAGAAAAAGGAAAACCGGGACGTTGGCCTTCGCTGGGCCAAGTCGGCGGACATGACGCTAGAAGTGTTAGCTGCGAAGATCCACAAACGGATCAAAGGAGAGGGGTTCAAGAAAACCAATTTCGCCCTCGGCCTTCTGGCAAGTACTGACGGAGGATGGGTCGTTCCTACCTATATCCAGAACGGGCTGAACTGGCTTGCGCTGCACGTTTCCGTGGGGGATGACCTGCCGGAAGAGAAGCCTGCTGATGCTAACGTCCCAAGCGAAGTCGCGGAGCCAGCGCAATGACGAGCCGCACTGGCAAGCCGGATACGCAGGCAGACATCGAACTCCGCGAACTTCTCGATGACGATAATTCGACCGGTTTCGTGATGGTGGCCGGAGCTGGCTCCGGAAAAACCACGTCGATTGTAAAGGCGCTCGATCATCTCCGCAAAACGCGGGGTGCGCATCTCCGTCAGCGCGCCCAGAAAGTAGCCTGCATCACATACACCGAAGTTGCTGTCGATGAGATTTGGGGCGATGTCGGCAATGATCCACTTTTTCACGTCTCGACGATCCACAGCTTTCTCTGGGCTGCTCTGAGACCTTTTCAGGCCGACATTGCCCTGTGGGTCGACAGGCGCATTGACCGAGGATCGCCGACACGGAAGCCAAGATCGCGGCTTTCACCAAGCGTACACACGAGAAGACTCGTCTTCAGGCCGCCGCTGACGTCGAGCGGTATCGCGACCAAAAGCAAGAGATCAAATCTGTAAAAAACTTCAACTACAGCGTCGGTAGCAACTATCCAAAAGGCGTGCTGGGTCACGACGACGTGATCCGGCTCTCGACCGAACTCATACAGGGTCAGCCGCTAATCGCTAAAGTCGTCGGGCAAAAGTTTCCGTTTATCTTCGTCGATGAGAGTCAGGACACTGCGCCTGATGTCGTCTCCGCGCTTAAGGCGATATGTGCAGCGCTTGGATCAAAGTTCTGCCTCGGCTTCATCGGAGATCCGATGCAGAAGATCTACACGTCCGGCGCAGGAGTGATCGCTCCGCTAGCCGGTTGGAAGGTGATCGAAAAACCGGAAAACTTCCGGTGTCCAACATCCGTCCTGACGGTCATCAACAACATTCGGGCTGCGGGCGACGCGCTAGTACAGACGGGGGGGAAAACCAAGCTGGTCGGGGGTAAGCGTGTTCCCGTGGTCGGGACTGCCAAACTGCTCGTTGTACCCAAAGATGATCGAGCGGCGCGACTGGCGGCCGTGAGAGATTGGCTCGCCAAGAAACATGACGATCCTCTCTGGCTTAGTGACGCAACGGAAGCGGATGTGAAAGTACTTGTCATCGCTCACCGGATGGCGGCGGAGCGCCTACGCTTCGGTTCCCTATACGACGCGTATCACGATAAAACGTCCGAGACTCTAAAGGAAGGTTTTGATGAAGGCACTCACTGGTCCGTGCTTCCGTTCCTAAAGTTGCTCATGCCCCTAGTAATCGCTCAAGCCAAAGGTGACCAGTTCGAGGTAATGAGTCTCCTTCGCCGTCATGCGCCGTCGCTCCAGCGGAACCAAGCAGGAAGTAGCACACTGCCTGCCGTACTGAAAGAGTTGGATTCCAAAGCAAAGGTACTGGCTGAGACCTGCGCAATAGGTTCAAGCGTGCCGGTTTTCGAAGCCCTGTCTCATCTGAAACACGCGAGGATGTTCGGGCTTGATGATCGCTTGTTGAGTGCAATGGCCGAATACGACGCAGCGAAACCAATTACGGATTCGGGCGATGCCGCTGCTGTCCAAAAACTACTTCACTTGCCAATGAGCGAGCTGTGGGGCTATCGGACCTATATCGAAGAACAATCACCCTTCGAAACGCATCAAGGAGTGAAAGGGGCGGAATTTACCCGCGTTATCACGATCATCGACGACGAAGAGGGTCGGCATAACCAGTTCTCTTACGGCAAGCTCTTTGGAATTACGCCTCCCTCCGATACCGACAACGTGAACGCGAAGGAAGGAAAGGAGACTACGTACGATCGGACTCGTCGGCTTCTCTACGTTTGTTGCTCTCGGGCTGGACAAGATCTTGCGATCGTCTTCGTTGCAGACGACCCGGCAGGCGCTCACGCAGCCATCGCCAATCTGGGTATCTTCCCGCCGGAGGATGTACACAATCTTGCCTAGCAGTCATGTCTACCGTCAAACAAACTGGGGTGCCACTGCTCTCGGGGCAGGTCACACTTTGTTGCTGCGGATCAAGTCGAGTGGCCGGTTCGGGGATTGCTGGCCCGTAGCATCGAGAGGTCGATCGTCCGCTATGGGACGATTGCGCCAAGACTGCCTTCGTCCTTCTTGATGATTAATGTGGTTCAACGGCTGTCTCTCTGGTCATCTGGTTTGGGCAGGTGAACCGACCCTGTGAAGGAACGGTGCTGTCATAGCACCAGTGCGCGTTTTAGATCGTCATGCTCAAAGGCGCTCGCCATGCGGTTGATCTCGGCCGGGCGGGCACCTACTGCTTTTGCGGTGTCACGCCAGGTGGCGGTTGCCGTCGCCACGTCCCTGATGATGGCCCGGGCCTGCGGCAGGGTCAGTGCAAAATATTCGGATGCAGCCTCCAGCAGATCGAGCGAGCAGGTGCCTTCCTCAAGGTCGATGTTGGTTGTGAGGACCCGCGCCTTAAGATCCGTTGGCACCGGGTTCAGGTCATAGGCGGGCGAGAGCGACCAGCCCGCCTTGCCCAGCCACAGGAAACCATGATTGCGCAGGTGATCATCGACATTCGAGATCATCACGTTGAAGACGACACGCCGGTAGAGCGCATGGGCATCGGTCTTGCCCTGGGCACCGTTCTCAGCCAGCGCGTCGACCATCTCGGGATAACTGCCGCGCGCGCCATCCTTCGCCCCCATCATCGCCATCGCCGAGAGGAACGGCACGCGGATCGCTCCGTTGCGGTCGAAACGTCGTGACAGCATAACGGCCTGGCCGGCCACCTGGATCAGTTCGTGCTGAGGCGTGGCAATGCCCGCCCGGTCAGCCAGGCGCAGGGCGATCTCCTCCCATGTCTCCATGCTGTAGTCGTCGGTCTCCTTCGGAAACTTGGCAATCGACAGGTGACCATGCTGGTCGATCACCGATGCCTTCGGCCGGGCACCGCCAAGGGACGAGCCGGGCGCAAAGATCAGTTGCAGATCGTCATCCGTTTCCTCGTCCCGCAGGATGCGCTCGGTGATCTGCAGCAGGCGACCGAGATCGATCAGCGCCGGTACGCCCGCCCGGATCGGTGCCTGGAAATCTGCTTCGCCGACCCGTCGGAACCGCAGCGCGCCCAGTCTGGTTTCATCGGCGACCCCCAGCAGATAGTCGCTTTCTGTCAGGGTTCGGATGGCGCGGCGCTCGCTCTCTGCGAGACGCCGCTCAGCGCGCTGCATCAGGCGTCGACCCCAGGTATCAGGGGCGGAATCGCCGATCGAGCCGAAGATCGACAATCCTTCCGGTGGCGCAAAAGCACCACGGGTCAGGGCAAGAGCGGGCTCCAGAGAGAAACGATCCGGGTCACCCAGCCACGCCCCGTCATATTCAAAGAGGGTGGTCTCCGCCCCTCGGACACGATTGCTCCGCGCCAGCCCGATCGGGCGGGTATGACCGTTGAGGTCGATATGCACTTCGAAATCAGCCATCGTTGGGGGCGCCTGTCGATCGCTTCAGATGAACATGCTTCGGCAGCCCGGCACTGGACAATGCCTGACCCACGCTGTCATTGCTGA
>CALGEE010000119.1 GCA_937881525.1 uncultured Sphingomonadales bacterium
AACTCGACTGCCAGCGTTTTATGACGAGACGTACGGGTTCTTGGTTTCGTGCGGCATTCCCGAGATATGACGGTAACGCGTTGGCTTTATGACGCGCGCGATCCATCTGATGCCTATGTGATGCCTAGCATCACCATCTGGATAGCAACCAACTCAGGATAATTGCTAAGTATATGAAATATGGTGCCGGCTACAAGGTTCGAACTCGTGACCCCCTGATTACAAATCAGGTGCTCTACCAACTGAGCTAAGCCGGCGCTTGGCGCGTCCCATAGCGTCAAATAACTCCAAAGGTCCAGCCCTCAGTTACAGCAATTTTGCTATTTAGCGCATTTGGTACCCAAAATTGAGGATTTCCGGCAACATTCCGCAGCCAGGCGGCGGTTATTAGGGCATCGGTTGCGTGGTCGGTGTAGCGTTCGAACGGTTTGTGGGGCCGCGAACCAAGTACGTGAAGCGCATTGTCGAGTGCATGCCCGTCGCGGACTTTGCTTCGGCCTTTGGCGACACCGGCTGCGCGTGCGGCGATGCTGGTGTAAATCTCCACAACCACGGTACCGTCTGTGGGAATGGCATCAAACGGCCAGATCGTTACCTTATCGCGCACATAATTGAGGAAGCGCATGCCAGAAAAGCTCGCTTTTGCGACTTGCGCGGCTCCGATGGCGTCATAGACGGTGGACGCCTTTCCGCTGCTGTTCTTGTTGAGAAGCTCACACTGGCGCCAGAATAGATAATCGGACTTCGTGCCGTCGGCCGCGCCTAAATAAAAATGACGGCGATGGTGGTATTCGAGGAAGGATGCGGCACCCAGATCCGGATCATCGCAGACATGGTCGACATAAGCCCAGAAATCCTTAGCAGATGATGGCACGTCGTCACCGGGTAAATAACTGCCGCGTTCAATCAAGGGCGGTGCGAAGCTGAAGTCTAAGCCAATGAGCAAGTCATCATCTTGCGCCAGAAGCCAGTCAGCAATCGCTTGGCGTGACCAGACTTTGTCTGGTGGCGTCACAAGACGTGGTGCCTCATCGCCTATTTCACAGACGGCCAGCGCGATACCGGGATGCCTACTGCCCTTCGCGCCGGACCAATCGGCGCACGCAAAACGCGTGAATGCACGCATTAGCTTGCGTCTGGCTCTGCGTTACGTGCGCGCAGTCGGTCCCAATATTGCATTCGTTCGAGTATCTTGCGTTCAAAACCGCGTTCGACGGGTTTATATAGCTCCGCATGCGGTACAGCGTCGGGCCAATAATTTGCGCCCGAAAAACCGTCTGCGCTGTCATGGTCATAGGCATAGCCTGCACCATAACCAATATCCTGCATCAGCTTTGTGGGCGCGTTCAGAATATGCGCTGGCGGCATCAACGATCCGGTGTCGCGTGCCATTTTCCATGCGGATTTCTGCGCCTTATAAGCGGCGTTTGATTTCGGGGCAGTGGCCAAATACAGGCACGCTTGAACGATGGCGACTTCGCCCTCAGGACTACCCAAAAATTCATAGGCTTGCTTGGCGGCGAGACATTGCACCAAAGCTTGCGGATCGGCGAGGCCGATATCTTCGCTGGCAAAGCGGACGAGGCGGCGCAGCACATATAACGGCTCTTCGCCCGCCACCAACATGCGCGCCATCCAGTATAATGCCGCCTGCGGGTCCGACCCGCGCAAGCTTTTGTGCAACGCGGATATGAGGTTATAATGCCCTTCACGATCCTTGTCATAAACGGGCATCCGCCGTTGCAGTAGCGCCGCCATCGCCTGCGGGTCCAGTGGATTATCGATGTGAATTGCAAACAAAGTTTCGGCCTGATTGAGCAAAAAGCGGCCATCACCATCGGCGCTTGAAATCAACGCGGACCGTGCGCCCTCGGTGACGGGCAGGGAGCAGTCCATCACTGCCTCCGCACGGCTGAGCAAAGTTGCCAAGGCTACTTCGTCCAGACGGTGCAGCACCATGACCTGGGTGCGCGAGAGCAATGCGGCGTTAAGTTCAAATGACGGGTTTTCGGTCGTTGCGCCGACAAGCGTGACTACGCCGCTTTCCACAAATGGCAGAAAGCCGTCTTGCTGTGCGCGGTTGAAGCGGTGGATTTCGTCCACGAACAGCAATGTCTGCTTGCCGATGCGGGCCATAGTCTCGGCCTCGGCAAAGGCTTTTTTAAGGTCAGCAACGCCCGAGAACACCGCGGAGATTGGCTTATAATGCATGTTGACCGCGTCAGCCAACAGTCGGGCAATGCTGGTCTTGCCGGTGCCCGGTGGGCCCCAAAGTATCATCGACGATAATTTGCCGGCTGCGACCATGCGGCCAATTGCGCCTTCGGGACCCGTCAGATGTTCCTGACCGATAATTTCGGCAAGCTTGGCGGGACGAAGTTTGTCCGCCAGTGGCGCATTTTCAGGCGTGCGTGATGGTGCTTGCAGGCTATCTCCAAACAGATCGCTCATAGCACTATTCAGCCCGAACAGGCATCACGGGACACCCATGAACACCCCAAGCTGCGCAGATATAAGACCGACTTAACGCGAAGCAACGGCGCGGGCCGCGTGTTGACGGATGAGGCGAAGATAGGTGTCGGCCATAGTCTGGTTGATGGCATCCCAACTATAGTCCAGTGACCTTTGTTCGCCAGCAGCACCGTGCCTCATGCGTAAATCCTCATCCACGCAATAGGCCTGTAGTGCGTCGGCGAATTGGTTGATTGCACCTGGGGTGATCAATCGCCCGGACACTTTGTCTTCGACCAGACTTTGGCTGCCGGTCGCCTTCGCGGCGACCACGGGCAGGCCGCTGGCCATGGACTCTAGCGTCACATTGCCAAAAGTCTCCGTTACGGAAGGGTTGAAAAACATATCCATGCTTGCAACCGCGCGGCCCAGATCCGAACCCATGTGAAAACCAGCAAATTTCGCTTCGGGAATGCGCGTTTCAAACCAAGGACGGGCAGGGCCGTCGCCGATCACCACAACCTGATGCGGGACTTTGCGCCGTTTGAGTTGGTCAATTGTATCGGAAAAGACATCGAGGCCCTTTTCCATGACGAGTCGTCCTAGAAAACCGATAACGGGGATTTCGTCAGCAATGCCAAGCCCGCGCCGCCAGCTCATATCCCGTTGGCTTGGGTCAAAGATATCCCGGTCTACGCCGCGTGACCAAATGTCTATGTCATAGTTCATGCGCTGTTGGCGCAGGACCTGAGCAAAGCTCTCCGATGGAGCGACTAGCGCATCACATTTCCGGTAAAGACGGCGAATCCACGCCTCAAGGACCGGCTCCATAAATGACATATTGTAATAACGCAGATAGGTCTCGAAACGTGTGTGCACAGAACATAATACTGGCAATTGCCGCTTTTGCGCCCATTTTACGGCCTTGCGGGACACCCTATCTGGGCTTGAAATATGGACGATATTTGGATTGAACGCCTCCAGATCGCGACGGACTGAACGGGACAAGAACAACGGCATGCGATATTCAGGCCGGCGCGGAAATGCGACCGACGGCACACTCACCAAATCTCCGGTTGGCGCAAAGGCGGGCTCGACGACTGTAGGCGAATACACCCGCACTGATGCGCCCTGACGAAGCAGATAGCCCACAAGCTGGTTCAGTGCCTGGTTTGCACCATCACGCACAAAATTGTAATTGCCGCTAAAAAGCGCAATGCGAAGGTCGCTTGACTGCATATTGGCGCTTTTACCGGCGGCAACGCAAAATGCCAATGGGAATGCTACATGTGGTGGGATAGAAGCTAGATATGATATTGAGCCAGGTTGATGCGTTGCTTATTGGAAAGCCAAAGCCGTTTCGCGCCGACGGGATGATGAGCGCGATGGCGCGTGCCGCAGTCGACCGACCCGTTTTTTTGCGCAAGCACGGTTTTGAGGGCGACGAGGTTGCAGATCTGACGGTGCATGGCGGCGCGGACAAGGCAGTGCATTTCTATCCAGCGGAACATTATCCTAAATGGATTGCGCATTTTGCGGCGGAGGGTTTCGCCCACTCATTACTTGACCAAGCTGGCGCATTTGGCGAAAATATAAGTGCATCCGGTTTAACCGAAGGCAACTTGCGCATTGGCGATAGGTTTCGCATCGGGCGAGCGTTGGTCGAGGTTGCGCAGGGGCGTCAGCCATGTTGGAAACTCGACCATCATTTTGGTGTGCATGGCTTGTCCGGTGTGGTCATCAGCAGCGGTCGTTGCGGTGGCTATTTCCGGGTTATCGAAGAAGGCGAAGTGGCACCGGGCGACCGAATTCAGATGGTGCATCAAGCCGGACATGACTGGACCGTTGCGCGCACGTTTAAGCTGCTCATTGGCGGCGGACATCGCGCGCAAGGGGCCGACGCACAATTGCGCGCGCTTGCCGCGCTTGAGACGCTGGCCGATAGCTGGAGGGGCAGGGCGGCTAAATTGGCAGGATAACGTCTACTGCCTTGGGCGTGCCGAGCTTACTCGCCCAGCAGGCCCTTGTCGTGAACGGGCGCGTAGAGGCGAATTCGGCTCACCCGCTTTTCGTCTGCTTCTAAAATCTCCAGCGTCCAGCCGCTTGCCTCGTGCATCAGCATTTGGCCGACATCGGGCACTTGACCAGCAATAATGAAGGCAAGCCCGCCAAGCGTATCGACGTCTTCATCAACTTCCGTCAGCTTGTGGTCGATGGTATCGGCCAGATCGTCGAGCTCCGCACGCGCGTCGGCTTCCCACAGATTGGGGGCTATTTGTTTGAACAGCAATTCCGGCTCATCGTCATGTTCGTCTTCAATCTCGCCGACGATTTCTTCGACAAGGTCTTCAATCGTGACCAAGCCCTCGGTCCCTGAATATTCATCAAGGACAATAGCAAGGTGAGTGCGTGTGCGCCGCATTTCGTCCAGCAGCGCAAGGACGCTCATATTTTGGGGGACGAAGCGTGGCTGGCGGATAAAAGGCTCAAGGCTATCGGGGCGGTTTTTCCCTGCCGCGAGGACGGCAAACACATCCTTGATATGGATCATGCCGATCACGCTGTCGAGCGTGTCGCGGTAAACTGGCAACCGGCTGTGGCCATGTTCGGCGAAGACCGCGATGCAATCGGCAAAGCCAGCGCTTTCCTCAATTGCGACGATGTCGCTGCGTGGTACCATGACGTCGTCGACGCGGTGCTCACTGAAATGCAGCAGGTTGCGCAGCATCGTGCGCTCAACCGCGGTCAAATCGCCGTCATCATCCGACTGTCCGTTGTCTTCACTGTCCTCCTCATGCTCGGCAATGGCTTCTTCAAGCTGCTCGCGCAAGGTAGGCTCGTGTTCGCGGCCAAAGAACATCATCTTCAGCCGCTGCCATATTCGTCCGTCATTATCGTCGTCGGTTGCGGTTTTCAAACCACTAAAACTGTCACCCTCAGGCATAATGGAAGCTTACTGGCCTTTTTTTGGTCGATTTATATGTCATATGGATTGTTAAGCCCCATGGATGCAAGCGCTTTTACTTCAAGCGCCTCCATCGCTTCGGCCTCATCCTTCTTGATATGGTCGTGGCCGAGCAAATGCAGCATGCCGTGAATGACCAAATGGGTCGCATGATGCGCGACGGGAATGTTCTTCTCTTCGGCCTCGGCAGCGCAGATTTCATAGGCAAGTATGATGTCACCCAGCATGATTGCGGGGGCGTCATAAGTACCCGCAAGCAAGGCATCCAATTCTTCGTCATCGAGCATTGGAAAAGACAATACGTTCGTTGGCTTGTCCTTATCGCGCCATTCGCGGTTCAGTGCGTGTACCTCGGCATTGTCAGACAGCTTGACACTAACGCTTACGGGAACGACTGGGTCCGCCAGTTCAGGGGTCGCAGCAAAGCGAACAGCCGCATCCACGGCTTTTTCGGCCTCGATCTGCCCAAACTCGATATTGCCCCAGTCAATGCCGCCCTGATTTGTGGCCAGCATAAGGTCAACATCAATCATGCCCGCCCTCATATGCGTCGACGATCTTGCCTACGAGTGGATGGCGGACAACATCACTGCTATTGAAACGTATGGTCTGGATACCGTCTACACCTTCTAAGCGCTGCACTGCGTCGTTCAGGCCCGACATGCGTTCGCCGCCGGGAATGTCGACTTGATGCGGGTCTCCGCATACGACCATGCGGCTGTTCATGCCAAAACGGGTCAGAAACATCTTCATCTGCGCAGCTGTAGTATTTTGGGCTTCATCCAGAATGATGAATGAATCAGCCAGTGTTCGGCCGCGCATGAACGCGATTGGCGCGATTTCAATTTCGCCCGATGCAATGCGCCGCTCCACCTGTTCGGCAGGCAAGCAGTCATACAAGGCATCATAAATAGGCCGCAAATAAGGGTCGACCTTTTCCTTCATGTCGCCCGGTAAGAAGCCAAGCCGCTCACCAGCCTCCACCGCTGGACGTGACAGGATAAGGCGTTGAACGGCGCCAGTAATCAGCATGGCAACGGCCTGCGCCACGGCCAGATAGGTTTTACCAGTGCCTGCTGGCCCAAGTGCGAAGATAATCTCGTCGCGCGCAAGCGCCTCCATATAGGGAATTTGCGTTGCAGAGCGGGGGACGAGGGTTTTCTTGCGCGTGCGGATCATGATGCCCGGTGCATCGGCTGCATCCTTGCGGACAATGCCCTCCAAGGTGGGTTCAGCGGTCATGGCGATGATGGATTGCACAGCTTCGGTATCGATTTCCTGTCCGCGCGATAGGCGGGAATAAATGTCGTTGAGAACGTCGCGTGTGCGACCAATGGCGCCAGCCTCCCCTTCAATCTGGACACGGTTGCCGCGGGCGGAGATATACACGCCAAGGCGGTTTTCGATTGTAACCAGATTACGGTCAAATTCGCCGAAAACCGCGTTGATTAGGTGCGGTTTGTCGAAGCTCATTTCGAGCCGGGACAAATCACCGGCTTGCGCTTGGGCTTTTTTGGCCATTCAGGCTGCTGCTCTCATCGTTGGTTCGCCTTTTAGGCTAAGTGGTCCAGAATCAGAAATCTGCACTGTAACGATATCGCCTATTGAAAGGTCTGGCGCAAGGACATGAACGGACTGGAGCCATGGCGATTTACCAGTAAGTTGTCCGGCGAATTTTCCCGGCCGTTCCAACAAGACATCTGTTGTGCGGCCCACGGTCTTATCGTTGAACGCGGTCTGGTCAGCGACAATCTGCGCTTGAAGCCGTTGTAGCCGCTCGTCCATCAAGGGCATCGGTATCTGGTCGGCCATGTCAGCGGCTGGTGTTCCAGGGCGCGGACTGTATTTGAATGAGTAAGCCTGCGCATGGCCTACCTCGCGCACAAGGCTTAACGTGTCCTCAAAATCGGCATCAGTTTCGCCCGGAAAGCCGACTATAAAGTCGCCGGAAAAGGCGATGTCAGGCCGCACGGCGCGGACGCGATCAAGAATGCGCATATAACTGTCGCGGCTATGGGCCCGGTTCATGGCCTTGAGGATGCGGTCTGAGCCTGATTGCACGGGCAGATGCAAGAATGGCATCAGCTTTTCAACATCCCCATGCGCGGCGATCAGCCCCTCGGTCATGTCGTTCGGGTGGCTCGTCATGTAGCGGATTCGGTTAAGTCCCGTTATTCTGTCGAGCGCGCGGATAAGCCCATCAAGGCCTTGGAGCTTGCCTGTGTCGTCCTCGCCAGCCCATGCGTTTACATTCTGGCCAAGCAAGGTGATTTCTTTGGCGCCAGCGTCAACAATGGCTTTTGCCTCGTCGAGCAGATCGGCCCAACCACGTGAAATTTCCGCGCCTCTGGTATATGGTACGACGCAATAGGTGCAGAATTTGTCGCAGCCTTCCTGAACCGTCAGGAACGCTGATGGCGGTTGTTTGCGGCGCGCGGGCAGCTTGCCGAATTTGTCGAGGCCCGGGAGGTCAAGGTCAACCACACGTTCGCCGCGTCCAACCGCTGCGACCATGTCGGGTAGATTATGATAGGCCTGCGGACCGACGACAATATCGACTTCGGGCGCTCGGCGGCTGATTTCGCCGCCTTCGGCTTGCGCGACGCAGCCGGCCACGGCGATCACGGGGCTGGTCCCATCCTTACGGCGCAAGCGGCCAATTTCCGAATAGACCTTTTCCGCCGCCTTTTCGCGGATATGGCAGGTATTGAGAACGACGAGGTCGGCATTTGCCTTATCGTCAGCTTGCGTCATACCCTGACTTTCAAACATTTCGGCCATGCGTTCGCCATCATAGACGTTCATTTGACAGCCATAGTTTTTGATCGAATAGGTTTTTGGGGAATCCGTGCTCATCACGCGTGTCTATACATAGCGTGCCGCGTTGCCGCCACCATCCATTGCAGCGCCGATACGCGCCCTTACTTCAGCGGAAATCGCCTTGCGGTCGGGGTAGCGGGCTGGATCAAATGGCTCAAGAAAATGCAATATGGCCGTAATCGGTCTTAGATAAGAGAGTAACCGCCAGAAATTCTCGGTCACCTTTTCGTCACCAATCCAGGCGACGCGCGGCGTGTGGCGACCGTAATCGAGATAGACTGGCTGAACAAGCATACCTGTTGGCGGGGGGACGAGCGCCGCGAAAAGGGACGGTTTGAAGGGCAGTAGGCCCGACCCATTATGCGTTGTGCCTTCGGGAAAGATCGTTACCGGCTGGGGACCCGTCATGGCGGCGCGGAGATCATTGACCTGACTGCCAACACTCGCCCGATTTTCGCGGTTAACGAGGATAGTGTTGTTAATCTTGCAGAGCCAACCAATCAGCGGCCAGCTTTCAATGCCATCATTGGCTACGAAAGTGCAACCAGTGACGCCCGACATGACTGGTATATCGATCCAGCTGTGATGGTTTGCCGCGTAAAAAACATTGGCGCGCAGGCGGGTGCCTGTCGTTGCGGTCGCGATGCCACTGGTCCAACTTATCGACAAAAGGAACAGGCGTGGCCAAGGTGATGGTCTGCGGAACAACCGCCATATATAATGTAGCAACAGGGTGGCGATCAGGCTGCTGGCCATGAGCAGAAGGCGGGCCAAAAAAAAGAACTGCCCTGCGACAAATGCGGCTGGATTGCGGCGTTCACTCCTTGCGGTCGATGGCGACGCCATAAAGCTCCATACGGTGATCAACCAATCGATATCCAAGCCGCTCAGCGATAATCTTTTGCAATGCCTCAAGCTCCGGGTCGACGAATTCGACGACCTTGCCGGTTTCGACGTCGATCAGATGGTCGTGATGCGCTTCAGGCGATGCTTCATAACGGGCGCGGCCATCGCCGAAATCGTGGCGGTCCAATATCCCTGCCTCTTCGAAAAGGCGGACAGTGCGGTATACGGTGGCAATCGAAATTTTGGGGTCGATTGCCGAAGAACGGCGATACAACTCCTCAACATCGGGGTGGTCGGTTGCATCGGAAATGACGCGCGCGATGACGCGACGCTGGTCCGTAATGCGCAGGCCCCGGTCGTTGCAGAGCGCCTCAATGTCGATTTTGATATCCATCCGAACAGACATTTAGTGTCACCATATGATTCGTCAAAGAAAAAGGCCAGAGAGGTCCCCGGCCTTATATTCTTACAGATAAGCAAAAAGCTTATTTTACCTTTTTCTTTCGGCCCGAGCCGGGCGCGCGCCCAAGGCCAATCGCCTTGGCCAATTCGCGGCGTTGTTCGGCGTAAGCCGGGGCAACCATTGGATAATCGGCGGGTAGGCCCCACTTGGCGCGATAATCATCAGGCGTCATGCCATAATGTGCCATAAGGTGACGCTTGAGCATTTTCAGCTTCTTACCATCGTCCAGACAGACAATATAATCGCGCTTAATGGAGTTACGGATTGAAACGGCTGGTTCCAACGCAATTTCTGCCACCACAGCAGGTCCGGAAATTCCGGAGAGCGCTGCGTGTACACTAGAGATTAAATTTGATACATCTGAAACGGCAACGCTATTGTTGCTGACATGCGCAGCAACAATATCGGCAGTGAGCGTAATTACCAATTCAGTGAAATCGTTATTTTCTTGTGACATTTTGAAAAACTCCAGACCCATTATTTTTTTTCATATTTACGTATATTATCCCATCGAATTTTATCAGTCAACTTGTGC
>CALGEE010000120.1 GCA_937881525.1 uncultured Sphingomonadales bacterium
GTTGTGCCGGTTCAACCTTTATCGCAGGTGCCGACATCACAGAATTTGGCAAGCCACCGCAAGGGCCGGATCTCAACATCACACTGAACATGGTTGAAGCCGCCGGCAAACCTGTCGTCGCGGCCATTCATGGCACTGCGCTGGGCGGGGGTCTGGAAACCGCTTTGGTGTGCCATTACCGCATTGCCGTCCCCTCTGCGCGCCTTGGGGTGCCAGAGGTCAAGCTTGGCCTTCTGCCGGGCGCTGGCGGGACGCAGAGGTTGCCGCGCGTGATTGGGGTTGAGGCCGCGGCTACAATGTGCGCGCTTGGTGAACCCTTGTCTGCGACAAAGGCGGCGTCCATTGGACTTGTGGACCGGTTGGCAAAAGAAGATAGCCTTGCCGAGGACGCGATTGCCTATGCGCGCGAACTGATATCTGTAGGTCCGCGGCCAACCCGCGATCGTCCTGTACGCGGGGATATTGCCGTCGTTGAACAACTCAAAACCGCCAATACCAAGAAATGGAAAGGTTTTGACGCGCCTTATGCCAACCTCGCTTGCGTAGAGGCGGCAACACGGCTTCTGTTTGAAGAGGGCGTAAAATTCGAACGCGCGGAATTCTTGAAGCTGATGGGCGGATCACAATCAGCGGCGCAACGCCATATGTTCTTTGCCGAACGGCAAGCAGCGAAAATCGACGGGCTTTCGAAAGACATTCCTTTGCGCGACATCAAGAAAGTCGGCGTCGTTGGTGCAGGCACCATGGGTGGCGGCATTTCGATGAACTTCCTGTCCAAGGGCATCGCCGTAACCATTGTCGAAATGGTGCAGGAAAATCTGGACCGCGGCGTTGGTGTTATCCGCAAAAATTATGAAAACAGCGCCGCCAAGGGACGCTTCTCGTTAGCGCAAGTGGAAGGCATGATGGCCTTGCTGACGCCATCGCTGACGCTGAATGATCTGGCCGACTGCGATCTGGTTATCGAAGCGGTGTATGAGAGCATGGACGTCAAGAAAGAGGTGTTCGGCAAGCTTGACGCCATCTGCAAACCTGGTGCGATTCTGGCGTCGAATACATCCTATCTTGATATCGACGAAATCGCCGCAAGCACATCGCGTCCGCAAGATGTGGTTGGCATGCATTTCTTCTCGCCAGCCAATGTGATGAAGCTACTTGAAGTTGTGCGCGGCGACAAAACCGCGCCTGACGTTCTGGCCACTGCAATGGCGATCGGCAAGAAAATCGGCAAGGTAGCCGTGGTCGCGGGTGTCTGCCATGGCTTTATTGGCAACCGTATGCTGTCAACACGCCAGCAGCCGGCGATGCAGCTGCTTTTAGAAGGCGCTACCCCTGCGCAGATCGACAAAGTGCACACGGATTTCGGCATGCCCATGGGGCCGTTCCAAATGAGCGATTTGGCTGGTCTTGATATCGGTTGGCACCGTGACCCATCAAAGGTTGAAACTATCCGCGATGCGCTGTGTGCGGCTGGCCGTTTTGGTCAGAAAAACAGCAAGGGCTTTTACGATTATGATGAAAAGCGCGTTGGCACGCCAAGTGCCGAGGCGCTTGCGATCATAGAAGAGTTCCGCGCAACGTCCAACTTGCCCAAGCGTGAGATCAGCGATCAGGAAATCGTCGAACGCACGCTCTATCCCATGGTCAACGAAGGCTATAAAATCCTTGAAGAAGGCAAAGCCCAGCGCGCGTCGGATATCGATGTCGTCTGGATCTATGGCTATGGCTGGCCGATCTATCGCGGCGGCCCGATGTTCTGGGGCGCGTTGGAAGGCGAAGGCAAGATTGTCGCGGCGCTTGAACGGCATAATGTGGCAGTTGCAGAGAGCCTGAAAGCCAAGGCCTGATATCGGCACGGCTATCAGTTTTCAGGTACCCGCCTCCAATAGTTTACGCAGTAAGGACCGAGTTCGCAGTTCACATGACCGATCTGTCACCTAGTTGTTGGACACTCTCGCGGTGGTTGGCGGTAAAGACCGCCAGCGCCCGTGAGACCATCGTTGCGTGTATCGACTCCCATCAGCCAACGGCTAACGAAATCCGTTGCCAGCGGTTGCTCGACGCGCATCTGCAATTCTTTCATCTGGTGGCGCCGATTTATGATGATACGAACTTAAAACGCATGCTCTTCTCGTTTCTGAGCGAACAGGAAATAGGATCCTTTAAGCGGCAGCTAAACAGCAGGCATGTTGAAACCGATCTGCCGACATTGTTTTACGCCCGGCGGCTTCCGGGCGGACTATTACCTCGGCTTGGTTGGCTTTACGCTACAGAGTTTGTTGATCGTGGATTGACCCGATTGTTCGTAGACACACCTGCGGCACCTAACATCGATTTCAGCTCCGAAGCGAGCGGGTCAGTATGGCAAGCTTTTCGAGACCAGCTAGATCGCCTCGAGCTGTCGGAACGGGACGAGGAAAACCTAGCCAAAGCGGCATGTGCAGCTCTTGCGACATATAGCGGTTTTTTCAATACCGCCTTTGAGCCGCAGCAAGCATAAGGGTCCGCGCCCCTCCCCTTGCTGCGCGCCTTACCCCAATAACGACAACACCCGCGCCGCCCATTCGGGGCGGCATATCAACAGGTCTGGCATGTAGACATCCGCTTGATTGTAGATCATCGGACTGCCGTCAATTCGGCTGACATGAAGACCATAAGCTAAGGCGACCGCTGCGGGCGCGCAGCTATCCCATTCATATTGACCGCCCGTATGCAGGTAGATTTCCGCATCGCCGCGCACGATCGCCATGGCCTTTGCGCCTGCGCTGCCCATCGGGATTAGTTCAGCGCTAATTTTCTCTGCGACGTCTAGCGCTTCCTGGGCTGGCCGAGTGCGGCTGACAACCATACGCGGCGTTTTCGGGTAAGGTGCTAGCGGTAATGGCCGATCGGTGCGCAATACCAGATCAAGACCGGGCAGGGCGACTGCGCCAATTTCAGGTCTACCGTCGATGGCAAGCGCCACATGCACCGCCCAGTCGGTGCGTTCTTCGCCATATTCTCGGGTGCCGTCGACTGGATCGATGATCCAGACGCGCGACTTTGAGAGGCGCTCGAGATTGTCCTTTTCCTCTTCGGATAATAATCCGTCATCGGGGCGTTGCGTGCGCAGAGCATGGCAAAGGAACTCGTTGGCGGTCTCATCCCCAGCCTTGCCGAGTGCTTGTCCCGAAAGCACGCCGGAAGCGCGCACATCGAGTAGCATCTTGCCTGCAACCTGCGCGAGATGCGCGGCGAGCTCTGCGTCGTTCATTGCGGCGCTCATTTAAGCGGCATGATCTGGCGGACGATATACTCGGCTGCCTCGGTTGCCGTCATCTCCACGGTGTTAACGCGGATTTCGGGGTTGAGCGGTGGTTCATAAGGACTGTCTATCCCTGTGAAGTTTTTAAGCGCGCCCGAGCGGGCCTTTTTATAGAGCCCCTTTACATCGCGCGCTTCGGCGACCTCAAGTGGCGTATCGACGAAGATCTCTATAAATTCGGCATCGGGCAGCATGGCGCGCACCATGTCGCGTTCTACCCGGAACGGCGAAATGAAGGCTGTAAGGACGATCAGCCCGGCATCCGCCATAAGCTTGGCGACTTCACCGACACGCCGGATATTTTCGATCCGGTCGGCCTCGGTAAAGCCCAAGTCCTTATTGAGCCCGTGCCGCACATTGTCGCCATCGAGAAGGAAGGTGTGGCGGTTAATCAGGTTCAATGATTTCTCGACCTCATTGGCGATGGTCGATTTGCCTGAACCCGACAGCCCCGTGAACCACAAAACACGCGCTTTCTGGTTCTTCAGATAGGCATGCTCCTCGCGACCAATGTCGGTTGCCTGCCAATGCACATTCTGCGCACGGCGAAGGCTGAAATGCAGCATCCCTGCCCCAACTGTGCGACTGGTGATCTTGTCGATCAGGATGAAACCGCCCAACGTTCTGCTGAGGGCATAGGGTTCGAATACAATCGGTTTGTCGGTTGTCAGTTCGGCTACACCGATGGCGTTTAGCTCTAGCGTCTTGGCCGCTAGATGCTCCATTGTGTTGACGTTGACCGTATGTTTGGGCTGTTGAACCGTGACTGATAAGGTCTGCGTTCCTAGTTTCAGCCAATACGCGCGGCCAACGTGAAGCGGATCGTCGTCCATCCAAACGATAGTCGCCTCGAACTGATCGGATACTTCGGGCGGGGCATCCGCAACCGCAATAACATTGCCGCGTGAACAATCGACTTCGTCTGCAAAACAGATGGTGACCGACTGTCCAGCAACGGCTTCATCGAGTTCACCATCGAGCGATATGATTTTGGTAACGGTCGAGGTTTTGCCCGATGGCAAAACGCGAACGGCATCACCAGGCTTGACGCTACCGCTTGAGATTAAACCCGAAAAGCCACGGAAGTCGAGATTGGGCCGGTTGACCCATTGCACCGGCAGCCGGAACGGCTTGGTCTGGTCGGTGGTGAGGTCGAGTTCGACGCTTTCCAGATGCTCGATAAGCGGCTTGCCAGTAAACCACGGGGTATTTTCGCTCAACGACGTGATATTGTCGCCCTTGAAACCCGAAATAGGCATGGCGGTGAAGCTTTTGATGCCGATTTCATGCGCAAAGGCAGTGTAATCGGCAACAATCTGATCAAAAACCTGCTGGCTGTAATCGACCAGATCCATCTTGTTTACGGCGAGAACGATGTTTTTGATGCCGATGAGGTTGCACAAATAGCTGTGCCGCCGCGTTTGTACCAATACACCTTTGCGCGCGTCGATCATCATGATGGCAAGATCCGCGGTTGAGGCACCGGTAAACATGTTACGCGTATATTGTTCATGCCCCGGGCAATCGGCGACGATGAACTTGCGTTTCTCGGTAGCAAAAAAGCGGTAGGCGACATCGATGGTGATGCCCTGTTCGCGTTCTGCGGCAAGGCCATCAACCAGAAGTGCGAAGTCGATTTCCTGACCCTGCGTGCCGACGCGCTTGCTGTCTGCCTGTAAAGCTTCGAACTGGTCGTCAAAGATCATTTTGCTGTCGTAAAGCAGCCGCCCGATCAACGTCGATTTTCCGTCATCGACCGAGCCGCACGTGATGAAGCGCAGCAGGCTTTTATGCTGATGCGTATCGAGATAGGCGTCGATATCCTGTGCGATGAGGGCATCAGTCTTATAGATGGTGTCCGTGTCCGACATCAGAAATAGCCCTCCTGTTTTTTCTTCTCCATACTGGCGTCACCGCCATCCTTATCGATAACGCGGCCCTGTCGTTCGCTGGTGGTGGTAAGCAGCATTTCCTGAATAACTTCGGGCAAGGTTTTCGCATCGCTTTCGACGGCGCCCGTCAACGGGAAACAGCCCAAGGTGCGGAAACGGATCGAGCGTTCGGTAATCTCCGGACGCTTGCCCATAACCTTTTCAAGCCGTTCAATGTCGTCCGCCATGAACAATTGCTCACCGTACACATAAGTGGGTCGCTTGGCGCTGAAATAAAGGGGAACGATGGGAATGTTTTCGAGGTGAATATACTGCCAGATGTCAAGTTCAGTCCAGTTCGAGATCGGAAAGACACGGATGCTCTCGCTCTTGGCTTTGCGCGTATTGTAAAGGTTCCACAATTCGGGCCGCTGGTTCTTTGGGTCCCAACCATGCGTTGCAGTGCGGAAAGAGAAGATACGTTCTTTTGCACGCGATTTTTCTTCGTCGCGCCGGGCGCCGCCAAATGCGACGTCGAAGCCATATTTGTCGAGCGCCTGTTTCAGCCCTTCGGTCTTCCACATGTCGGTGTGCAGCGGTCCGTGGTCGAACGGGTTGATACCGCGGTCTATCGCCTCTTGATTGCGATAGACTAGCAGTTCCATGCCACTTTCCTGTGCCATGCGGTCGCGCAATTTATACATTTCCTGAAACTTCCACGTAGTATCTACATGAAGCAGCGGGAAGGGCGGCGGTGAGGGATAAAACGCCTTGCGCGCGAGATGCAGCATCACCGCGCTGTCCTTACCGACGCTATACAGCATAACAGGCTTTTCCAATTCGGACACGACTTCACGCATGATGTGGATCGCTTCGGCCTCAAGCCGTTCCAGATGGGTCAATGTGCTCGTCATAGCGGGACGGTTCCTTTTGGTCGTTACGCCGAAATACCTGACATATGCTATATTTGCTTGAACCTCCCATTTGGGAGGATATAGAGCGCATTATGCGCGTTGACGATGATGGACTGTTGCAAGCCTTGCACGAGGGCATGTTTGAAACGCCTCTTTGGAGCGGTTTCCTGAACAGGTTGCGCGCAAAAACCGGTGCGCGCTTTACCACCCTGATCTTCAGGCCGGTTGAGGAGGAGGCGGTGGTTGAGCTGTATGCGGGTGACCCGCCGTCGACGGAGGTCCGCAAGCTTTTTGCCGATGGAGAGATGCGCGATCCCTTTCCCTACCGGACAATGCGGCCCGACCGAGCCTATTCGCTCGAAGAGTTGATCGACCCGACCGACGCGCGGCAGCAGGCATACTGCGAAAAGGTGATGCTGCCGCAGGGGTTGACTAAAATGCGATCAATCCGCGTCACTGAGCCGGGCGGGATTGACCTGTGGCTTGGCTGTTCGGGCGGACGCGAGATTGGATCTGCGACCGGCGCGTTGCTGACCGCGCTTGCGCCGCATTTGCGCATCGCGCTGCGCAGTTTTGCCACATTGGAACGCGAACGGTTCAGGTCATCGGTGACAGGGCAGGCCTTCGACCGGCTCAAAATGGGCTGGCTGTCGCTTGATGTCGGTTGCCGGATCATGGATGCGACGGACAATGTCGAACAGCTATTCCAATGGGGTACATTGCTCCGGCGCGGGCGGTACGACCGGCTGGTACCTGCATCACCGAATATTGACCGGATGCTGACCGCTTTGCTGAAGGATTTCGCCGTCAATCGCGATGCGCGGCCGAAGGCGTTCAACCTTAGCAAAGATCCTTGGGTCGAAATGCTGGTAACGCCTGTGCAGGCTCCCGCTTTTGCTGGCAGCCAAACCCCTGTTGCGATTGTCTATATCAGCGGCGACCGCCGCTCCCAGGCTGATCGCTGCGAACAATTGGTCGACCTGTTTGGGTTGCTGCCAAGCGAAGCGCGGTTGGCATGGATGCTGGCGCAGGCAACAACTATATCCGAGGCTGCGGATGCGCTGGGTTTGACGGTAGAGACCGCACGCAATTATTCGAAAAAAGTCTACGCGAAGACTGGTGCGCGCGGGCACGCCGAACTGGTCCGGATCATCCTGACGAGCGTGCTTGCGATTAGCTAGGAATCAAACGCCGTCCCTGCAGACATTTTGCGCCGCTGTTAAGGAGCCTCAAGGCTTTGTGAAAGGCTCTGGTCACTGGCCAAGGAGCCTTGTCACCAGCTGCAAAATTCGCCAACTTGTCTCGTGGCTGAAATCATTTACCAAAACGCGCCCGTTGCCTCCCCTGCTTTGCGCGTCCCGACGTCGCGTCGATCGATGCTTATCGCCGGCCTTTCGACCGTTGTTGAATGGTATGATTTCACACTATATCTATATTTTTCGACGGTGTTGGCACGCGTGTTCTTCGGAACTGGTCCACAATCTATGACGGAAACGCTCGGGGGTTTGCCATCGCTTACCTGGTGCGGCCAAGAAGACTCGAACTTCCACGGGCTTTCGCCCACAACGACCTCAACGTTGCGCGTCTACCAATTCCGCCATGGCCGCACGCGCCTGGACAGGTAGGATGCGGCCCGTAGCAAAGCCCGTTGGTCCGCGCAACAAGCATTATCTTTGAGTGTTGACCAATAGGTTGTCGCAATTCGGCACTGCATTAAACTACTCGAGCCCCCGCCTGTGGGCGCGAACGAAAGGGGCATAATAAAAACCATACCAATTTTACAAAAATGAATGAAATATAAGTCATTGGAGGAACTTGATATTGGCCAAACAGATGGCTGTCAGAATTCCCTAATCCCGGCGCAGCAGGAACACCGCATGTTGCGCGAGCAGATTGGCAAGACGCCCATTGCGCGGCTTGTCACCTGACAAAAACCACTGCCCTTCAATCTTGATATTCCGTTCGTCCAATAAGCTACGGAAGTCGTCGATGGTCACATGGTGGATGTTAGGTGTGTCATACCAACGGTCGGGAAGCTGCTCTGTCACAGGCATCCGTCCGCCAAACATATGGGCAAAACGGATGCGCCATTGCCCGAAATTGGGGAAGGATACAAAGGCCTGCCGCCCGATCCGCACGAGGTAGTCAAGAACGAGATCTGGCCTTTTGGTCGTCTGCAGTGTCTGGCTGAGAATGGCGTAGTCAAAGCTGCCATCTGGGTAATAGGCCAAATCGATATCGGCGTCGCCCTGAACCACCGATAGCCCGCGCGCGACGGCAGTGGCGACATCGCGCGCATTCAACTCCATACCGCGCGCGTCGACGCCCTTTGTGTCGCGCAGGGCGGCCATCAACAGGCCGTCACCACAGCCGACATCCAATACGCGGGCGTTCGCGCGCACTTCTCTGGCGATGATCGCAAGGTCGGGACGCAGCGTCGTCATTTGCCTGCCCCTGCGCGCAAAAAGCCATCGACGATGCGGTTCATTTCAGCTGCCTCCAACAGGAAAGCGTCATGGCCAAAGGGGCTGGAAAGCTCAACAAAACTAGCCGCCGCGCCTGCGGCATTGAGCGCGTGGACGATACGCCGCGATTCCGCAGTGGGGTACAGCCAGTCGCTGTCGAAGCTGATGAGGCAGAAACGGGTTTTGGTGCCCGCAAAAGTTTTTGCCAGCACGCCGTCATGCGGTTCGGCCAAGTCGAAATAGTCCATGGCGCGCGTGATGTAGAGATAACTATTGGCGTCAAACCGGTCGACAAAGCTGAGGCCCTGATGGCGCAAATAGCTTTCAACCTGAAAATCGGAGTCAAAGCCAAAGCTTTTCGCATCGCGGTTCTGCAACCGCCGGCCAAATTTCTCGGTCAGGCCTTCTTCCGACAAATAGGTGATGTGCGCTGCCATACGCGCAACAGCAAGGCCCGCGCTTGGGGCTTCGCGTCCATAATATGCGCCGTTGTTCCAGCTGGGGTCGGCCATGATCGCCTGACGGCCAACTTCGTGAAAGGCAATATTTTGGGCCGAATGCCGGGCCGTGGAGGCAATGATAACTGCCGATCGGACGCGTTCGGGATATAAGGCGGCCCAGCTTAGTGCCTGCATTCCCCCCATCGAGCCGCCTACCACGGCCTCCAAAATGTCTATGCCCAGATAGTCAAGCAACAGGGCTTGGGCGCGGACCATGTCGGCGATGGTAATGACTGGAAAGCCCATTGCGTAAGGCGCGCCTGTAGTGGGGTCGATGCTGGCGGGGCCGGACGAGCCCATACAACTGCCCATGACGTTTATGCTGATGATGCAATGGCGTGCAGGGTCGATTGGCTTGCCGGGGCCAACCATCCGCATCCACCAGCCTGCTTTGCCGGTTACAGGATGTGTTGACGCCACATATTGGTCGCCCGTGAGCGCGTGGCAAATCAGGATGGCATTGGATTTGTCGGCATTCAGCGTGCCATAGGTTTCATACGCACATTCGACAGGCGCAAATTCTGCGCCGCTGTCGAGCCGTACTGGCCCAAGCAGCGTTGCTTTTTTATCAAGTCCGAAACGCGTATTTCCATCCATATCGATAGCCATATCAGCGGTTTCGCGCGAAACAACCCAAACTCGTAAAAGAACCGCTTGCCGATTGGTGACACGTTGCGCTTCGTTGCTGTCGCCGCTATGGCCGCGGGCATGAACACGCCAGTAGCCAAACCATGGATCGAAGCGATCAGCGCCTATACGCCCGGCCAAGCAAAGTCGGACGATGGCCGCATATTGATTAAGCTGTCCGCGAACGAAAATCCGTTGGGATGTAGCCCAGATGCTGCCGCTGCGCTGGTAGACAAAAGCGCATCGTTGGCGCGCTACCCTGACCCAGCGAGCACAATGCTGCGCGAAGCACTGGGCGTGGTGTATGAAATCGACAGCGACCAGATCGTCTGCGGAACGGGTTCAGATGAGTTGCTGAACCTGATCGCGTTGGGTTATGCGGGCGCTGGCGATGACATCATTTATGTCCGCTACGGCTTTTCAGTTTACGACATTGCGGCGCGCAAGGCGGCGGCCAATGTTATTGTTGCCCCTGACAAGGACTATGGCACGGACGTTGATGCGCTGCTTGCGCTGGTCACCGACAAGACGCGGGTGGTTTTTGTAGCCAACCCTAACAACCCAACCGGCACGCATTGCGATGACAGCGAATTGGCGCGGCTGCATGCCGGTCTACCCGGCAATTGCGTACTGGTGCTTGACCAAGCCTATGGCGAATATATGGATGACGATGGCCCGGCCGCCTTGGAACTGGCCCGCCGGCACGACAATGTCCTGATTACCCGCACCTTTTCCAAAATCTTCGGCCTTGCCGCTGAGCGCATTGGTTGGTGCTATGGGCATCCCGGCCTTATCGCAACGCTCAACCGCGTGCGCGCGCCGTTTAACGTCACAACGGCTGGCCAAGCCGCGGCGATAGCTGCGCTTGCGGATACCGAATTTGTCACGCGCAGCCGCCAGCATAATGCCGAATGGCGCGCATGGATGGCAGAGGAGTTTGCATCGCTCTCCAACCATGGGTTGCGGGCGATACCATCATGGGCGAATTTCCTGATGGTCCTGTTCGAGGGCAAATGCGGCGCAGAGGTCGCCTATAACGCGCTGATGGCCGAAGGATATATTGTCCGTTGGCTACCGGGGCAGGGCCTTGGCAACGGCTTGCGGATCACGATTGGCACCGAGGATGAAAATCGCGGCGTGATGGCTGCCTTGCGCAAAATTCTGGGCGATAGCGTCTAATGCTTCCTTTTGCGCGCCTTACAATTATTGGGCTGGGCCTTATCGGCTCGTCAGTGGCGCGCGCCGTCAGAGCGCAGATGCCCTCGGTGCGCGTTATAGGGCATGATGTAGATCCTGTGGTGCGCGCGCGCTCTGTTGCGCTGGGCATTTGTGACGATGTTACCGATACGGCAGGCGCGTCAGTAATCGACGCCGACCTTGTGATCCTATGCGTGCCCGTGGGTGCGATGGGCGCTGTAGCAGCAGAATTCGCCGATGACCTGCCCGCCGACGCAATTGTCAGCGATGTCGGATCGTGCAAGCAAAGCGTCGTCGACGCATTGACCGCCGTCCTCCCGACAGCGACAATTATCCCCGCCCATCCCGTTGCAGGTACCGAAAAAAGCGGTCCTGATGCCGGATTCTCGACCTTGTTCAAGGGCCGCTGGTGCATATTAACGCCGCCCGAACATGCGCCGGAAGCAGCGGTAGAGCGGCTACGTAGTTTTTGGCAGCAGCTTGGGGCCGATGTCGAGATTATGGACGCACGCCATCATGACATGGTCTTAGCCGTCACCAGCCATTTGCCGCACTTGATCGCCTACACCATCGTCGGCACGGCCGATGATCTTGAGGGCGTGACGCAAAGCGAAGTCATCAAATATTCGGCGGGCGGTTTCCGCGACTTTACGCGCATTGCTGCCTCTGACCCGGTCATGTGGCGCGATGTATTCTTGTCCAATAAGGACGCCGTTCTCGAAATGCTTCAGCGTTTTTCGGAAGACTTAAGCGTACTGCAACGGGCAATCCGTTACGAAAAAGGCGACGAATTGGAGGCATTATTTGCCCGCACCCGCAACATCCGGCGTTCAATTGTCGAACAGGGTCAGGATGATGACGCCCCCGACTTTGGGCGTAAGCATTAAGCGCGTTATGCGTTCAGTGCGTTAATGGCGGCGTGGACACGCGCCTCAATCTCTGCGCGCGGTAGGCCTGTAGGCAGCTCTTCGCCGACCTTGTAGGTAATCGTCCCTGATTTCCATATACCGGCCTTCCGCGGGCTCAACGATCCGCTATTTACGGCAATGGGCACGACAGGCAGATTTATTAACTTGTATAGCCCCGCAAAGCCAGACTGTAATGGCGGCTGGCTACCGGGCGCAACGCGCGTCCCCTCAGGAAAAATGACGATTGGTCGTCCGTCTGCGATCATCTTTTTGGCCAAAACGAGCATCGCGCGAAGGGCTGCTGCGCCGCCGTTGCGGTCTACAGGGATCATGCCATAGGCCTGCGCGGCTGGGCCCCAGAAGGGAATGTCGAACAGTTCCTTCTTCGTCACCACGGCGGGCTTGCGAAACATGCGTGGCATGTCGATCGTCTCGAACATGCTTTCATGCTTGATGGCGTAGAGCACCGGTTTGTGGGGTAAGTGGCCTTCAATCCTGACGTGAATATCCAATATCCTGCGGTAACAGCTATACTGCCATTTGGACCACCCACGCACGGCCCGTTGCATTAAGGGAATGGAGAACCATTGCGCAAAAAATGCGGTGGCAACGAAAAACACCGAACCGGTGTAAAAAATGACGATGTACAAAGCTGATTGGATGACAGCGATCATGCCTTAAAGCCCAAGAAGCGAGGCGACCGCGCGCAACCAATATTTATTATATTCCTTGAACAAGACGCTAAGCGAGGCATGTGTCGACACCGCATCGTTCGTAACAGCGATGTTGTTGGGCAAGGCCCGATCCAGTTCAAAACGCGCGCGGCGCATGTGCAAATCATGCGTAACAAGTCGGAGACTCGTCACTTTGTTCCGCTTTGCCCATGCCGCTGTTTCCAATGCGTTTGAACGCGTATCTACCGATTGGAAACCAAGTGCGATGCAACATTTAAAATATTTCGCTGACCCGGGATATTGCGCTGCAAGTTCGCGGGGTTTTACATCGCGGTCGACGCCGGAAATCAGCATTTTTTGGGACTTTCCAGATTTCAGTATCTCAAGCCCACGGTCAATCCTGTTCGCCCCCCCAGTTAGGACAACGACTGCGTCTGTCTGCGCGATGGGTGCTGGCTGCGGCAACAGCACAGCGAACCAGGCGAAGCCCAGCATCCAGATCAGCAATATGAAAGCAATGGCCCGCTGGATCATAACATTTTCTTAAATGCAGAAATTACCTTGAAACGCGCCATAAGCTTAGCAAGCGCGGTGACAGCAAGCGGAATGAGTGCGAGGATTATCCAACCGTACACTAGAAGCGCAAGGCCAGCTAACGAGCTGAGATCAGTCAGCGCCTCCACGCCTGCCCCATATCGCAGTCCCACATTATCGAATTCCACCACGCTTTGCATTACCGCTAAGAATGGCACAAACCGAATGATGGGGCAAAGGCTATTCGTTGCCGCGCTAGGTCGCCGATAGCCCTGGTCCACAGCAATTTTTAACAGCAGGGTTGCAAGTCGGCGACTACTGATGTTTATGAGAGCGCATGCATCTCGTTTGTCCATCCTGCCACACACGCTATGTTGTCCCTGACAATGCCGTTGGTACTGATGGGCGCCAAGTGCGCTGTGCCAACTGCAAGCATGGCTGGTTTCAGGCAGCGCCCATTCCACCACTCGCGCCAGCGCCGTCCATAGCAGCGCCAGCGGAGATTGTGGCTGGAACGCCCGCCCATATACCACCAGCGCCTCCTGCTCCCATTGTAGCACCTTTGCCGCAATCGCCAGTTCAGGAGGTGCCAGAGGGCGCCTCGGCGTCCTTGACGGGCCCAGTCTTTTCGTCAGACGATCCCCCTACCTCCATCGCCCAACAAACCGATGCCGATGAGGCGCCGCCTGCGTTTCCGCGCTTTGCACCCGAACGCTCCATTTCACCGACGCCAACCGGAGTGTATGCCGACCTGGGCTTAGCCCCAAGCATTTTGGACGATCATGCGCCTGCGCAAAGCCATTTCGCGCATGCGCCGCCGTTTAGCCAACGTCGCAATCCTGCAAAAGTTTGGATGCTCGTCGCAATACTCTTTGCCTTGACCGTCGCCGCCATTGGCGCAGCTATTTCTTATTATGGCGTCCCGAATATTGGCCTCTCCGGCGCGGCTGAAGAACCCGACCTCACCATCGTTTTGAACGAAAATCTCGAACTGAACGAACGCGAAGATGGAACGCCCTATTTTATCGCAAGTGGCAGCATCGTGAACCCAACTGGCGTGAAACAATCTGTACCTGAAATGCTGGTTACGCTGAAAGACGCAAGCGGCAGGGCCGTTTACAGTTGGAAAATGAAAGCAAAAGTGGGCACGCTTGCGCCCGGCGCAAAGGTCGGTTTCAGCGAGGCGCGTCTTGATGTCCCGCTGGCAGCTAAACAAATCACTGTTGGCTGGGTGCTGTCAGGCGATTAAGCCTGCGATTTGTTAAGCTAAGGATGGCCAAGCGTTAGCCGTTGGGGTATTTGGGGTAAAGGCCACTTGAACTCGGGTGAGCACTTGGCTATGCGAATGGCTCAGGCCGAAACGCCACATGCCGCCTTAGCTCAGTTGGTAGAGCATCGCATTCGTAATGCGGGGGTCGTAGGTTCGAATCCTATAGGCGGCACCGTATATTCCGATGTCTTTTCTCTGAAATCGGGCGGCGTAATTGGCCATGTGATACACTCCGTTATGAGTGTATTTATCCCTTGGAAAAGCGTCTAACCTACTTGTTAAACCAAGCTCTAACCAACCCTTCCGCTGGCTTGTTTCTGATGGTGTAACCGAGATTTGGGAAGGCGGTTTGGGGCGTTAACGAGTCTGTCACAAAATAATCGTTGGCGAAAACAATGAGCCGACTTTGATTAAGGCTCTTAATGTACTCCAACTGCGCTTGTATGACGATTGCCTGAAGCGAAAAATCAGTCTCCGTAGCTTTCTGAATGCATATCCCCGCACGTTAGATTTTATGCAGCAGATAGAAGCTCTTGGGCTTGACCAATCGCCCTTTGACGGGCAGTTGACCGCGCATGAACCAATTAACTGTTAGCCAAGCCGTACTTTCGCGCCGTTCTGTCCGCGCGTTTACACCCAAAACCGTTCCGTTGGAGCTGCTGCATCGCGTCATGGACAAGGCAAGATGGGCCCCCTCGGGCTGTAATTTCCAGCCTTGGGAAGCAACGATATTAACAGGTGCGCCGCTTGCTGAACTGCAGCAGAAAATGCTGGTTTCGCCGATGCAGGATTCACCCGAATATTCATGGTCAGACCCAGAGGTTATTCCGGAATGCAAAGCGCGCCTGGCACAAGTTGGGGCGTCCATGTATCAAGCTATGGGCATTGGTCGCTCTGAAACGGATGCGCGCGGCGATTTCGTTCGTAACAATGTAATGTCGTTCAATGCCCCTGCTGTGTTGCTGTGCTATTTTGACCGCCGCATGGGATCGCCGCAATGGTCCGACGTCGGTATGTGGCTGCAGACGGTAATGCTGTTGTTTCGCGAAGAAGGGCTGGACACCTGCCCTCAAGAATTTCTCTCTATGCATGCAAAGCTCATCAAAGAGTTTATCGGTGTGTCGGATGAAACGCACATTTTCTTCTGCGGTATTGCCATTGGCTATCGTGATGAAGACGCAGCGGTAAACGGTTTTGAGCGTCAGCGGGAACCAGTTGAAGGTAATGTGCGCTTCGTCGGTTTCTGAAATCAGCGCGTAATGAACACCGCGGACAAGATGTAAATTCCTGTGTGGGCCGTGTTAGCCATCACGGTTTGCGTGTCTTGATTACGATTTTGTGACCAAAAATTTGTGCATTCTTCATAAATTTGACGCAGTTCTGACACCGTACTTTGGCAAATGAAATTTATGGCCCTCTTGTTTACCGGGGGTAGTTTGTGCGTTGGTCGATGGTCATACCTGTCTATAATGAAGCGGACTTTCTGCCGTGGACTTTAGCATCGATTATTGCGCAAACCACCGCGTTCGATTTGATCATTGTCGACAATGGCTCGACCGACGGCTGCATTGATAAAGCACGCATGCAGCTGGCCGATTATTCCGGTAAAGTAACCTTTTTACATGAGCCTCGGCCTGGGCAGGTCTATGCGTTGCAAACGGGCATCGCTGCGGTTGCCTCCGAATTCACGGCGATTTGTGACGCGGATACATATTACCCGCCGCAATATCTCTCGACTGCGACGCATTTGTTTGATGCAAAGGGTGCTAACTATGTGGCGGCATGCGCCTGGTTGCGCCGCGAACCGTTTTTTAGGGGGCTGGGAAGTAAGGCACATCGTCTGCTCGCCGCGTTCATCTTGCCGCATCAGAACCATACCAGCGGCGCTGCGCAAATGTTTCGCACAGACGCATTGCGTGCAGCAGGCAGCTATGATCCGTTGCTTTGGCCTTATGTTTTAAAAGACCATGAACTGATGCATCGCGTGTTGAAGTTAGGGCGGCAAATCTACCATCACACATTATGGTGTATGACATCTGACCGACGCGCTGATCGCGGTAAAGTGCGTTGGACCTTATCGGAGCGGGTCGTCTACCATTTGACACCTCGGTCACGGCAGCATGATTTCTTTTACCAGTTTTTGGCGCGCCGGTTTGATGCCCGGGGTCAGCGCGACACCGTACTTCGCGAACGTGATTGGTCGGTAGCTTGACCTTCACTGCTACCCCATTTGCGCATTTGGAGCTGCCGACTTTAAAGCCCGAGAAAAACCTGTGGTCGACATGGCTGTCACGCGGCATTTCTGCGGCTCTACTGATCGCCATCGTGCTGCAACTTGGGCAGATCAACACCGCGCAACTGCATGATACATTACCTGAAAACTTGTGGTTTTTGCCTGCGTTGTTGGCGCTTTATTTCGCGCTGCCCGTTGCCGATTGGATTATCTTTCGGCGTCTATGGATGCTGCCTGTTTCGGGATTCTTTATCCTTCTTGCCAAACGCATCGGTAATGAGGTCCTGATATCCTATTCCGGCGAAGTGTATTTTTATCTGTGGGCACGAAAGCGCACAGAGCTAAGCTCGGCGCCTTTTGGAGCGATCAAGGACGTCAATATATTATCAGCTTTGGCGGCCAACCTTATCGCGTTGCTTTTGCTTTGCGTGACCTACCCTTTTGTCTCGCAACTACATCTTGATGCATACACGGATGCCTCCGTCCTTTCCGCAGCCATTTTTTTAATCCTGTCGTTCATTGTTCTGTTTTTTTCGCGCCGCGTGTTCACACTGGAACGCCCCGAACTTTGGTGGATTTTTGGGGTCCATATTATCAGGTTATCTGCGGGCACGCTGTTATGTGCCTTATTATGGTATATAATTCTGCCCGGCCCACATTTCGGTTTCTGGATGGTTTTATCTATGATCCGGCTTTTGGTCGGACGGTTGCCATTTCTGCCAAATAAAGAAGCCCTTTTCGCCGTAATCGCAGTGTTCCTGGTTGGACAAGATAGCGCAGTATCCACGCTGATAACCCTTACCGCGACCGCAATGTTGGCGCTGCATTTCATAGTCGCGGCGATGTTGGGCGGCGGGGCACTTCTCTCCCGATACCAAGACATGCTTCCCGAAAAGGCAAGGGCATGATGAGGTATATTTTGGCACTCGCTGCAATCGGGCTGTCTGTGCCCACAAACGCGGTTGTACCCCCTAAATCTGAGCGCGGGCGAAACGGGGCTGACTGCCGGACGTCGGAGTCTGGTCCTGCGGTGCGGGTAAGTGTTTTGGGTTTAAAGGACCGCCGAGGTAAACTCATCCTCGAATTATACCCCGAAAATGATTCAGATTTTCTGCAAAGTGACAAGATATTGATCGCGGCAGGCAAACCCTTTCGGCGGGTGCCGATGACCACGCCAAATATGGGACCTGTGACGATGTGTGTTCGCGTGCCAGGCCCTGGAAATTATGCCCTGATTCTGCTGCACGATCGAGATGACAACGGTAAATTCGGTTTGTCGGGCGATGGTGTAGGTTTTGCCAACAATCCTAAACTCGGCTTCCGCAAACCCAAGGCAAAAGTAGCCGGACTTGCCGTCAGTTCTGGTGTGCGATCAATTTCGATAGTCATGAATTATCGGGAAGGATTTGGCGTTGGCCCAATCAAAGGCCAGGCCGCGGAGGGACAACCGTGAAGATCGTCGATGTCTGCGAGTTTTATGCCCCTGAAGGCGGCGGAGTGCGCACCTATATTCACGCTAAGCTCGCAATCGGCGCTCGGCTTGGACACCAGATAATTGTCATTGCGCCTGGCAACAAGGACGAAGTTGTCGAATATGAAAACGGTTGCCGGATCATTTATGTTAAAGCTCCCGCGCTGCCATTTGATAAGAAATATGGCATGTTCTGGGACGCAGCTCCGGTTCACGCCATATTGGACGCCGAGCAACCCGATATACTGGAGGCATCCTCCCCGTGGCGTGGTGCGTGGGTTGCAAGAAGCTGGCAAGGCCACGCACTTCGGTCGATGTTTATGCACCATGACCCGCTTTCGGCATGGGCATATCGCTGGTTTGACGGCGTTGCACCGCGCGATGTCATCGATCGGCAATTTGAATGGTTCTGGCGCTATCTCAGGCGCATGTGCAACAGCTTTGATTTCACAATATGCGCGTCACCAAGCCTTCAAAAGAGGCTAACGGGTGGCGGCATACGGGGTGCTGTCAACATCCCGATGGGCGTCGATGCGGGCGTTTTCTCTCCGGCGCGAAGGCACCTGTCTGTTCGGCGAGACTTGTTAGCGCGCTGTAATTTACCGGATACGGCGACTTTGTTGTTGGGGATCGGTCGGCATACTCCGGAAAAGTGCTGGCCTTGCGTTATAGACGCTGTCGCACGTGTAGCTGGGAAACGGCCTGTAGGGTTGGTTCTCATCGGCAATGGTCACCAGCAGGCTTCGGTGATTGAACATGTGAGCGGCAACCCGCATATCCAGTTGCTGGAACCTGTGCGCAATCGGACGGCGCTGGCCACCATCATGGCAAGCTGCGATGCTCTCGTCCATGGTTCATCCGCAGAAACATTCGGGCTCGTTGCGTCAGAGGCCTTAGCATCTGGCCTGCCATTGATAGTTCCCAATGGAGGTGCGGTCGCCGATATCGCGCATCCCGATTTTAGCGAAACCTATACGCCCGGAAATGCATATGCCGCCGCGGATGCAATTATGCGTCTTCTCGATCGCGACACGCATCAGCTTCAGTCCGCCGCACACCGCGCGGCCGCATCGGCACGAACGCTTGATGATCATTTTGCGGAACTATTTCAGACTTACGCACAAGCAATTTCAGAAAAGAGGGAGGCAGCGTGATGACTGCAATCATAAGTGTTTACCGTCAGGTCGCCATCGTCCCGACACGGAAAATCAGACAACGGTTTAAGCGGAATATGCGTTACCCCAAGCCACTTTGGTACCAGCTCCTTCGCTTTGCATTTCGCAACAGCGGGAAATAGCCGGCGTAAAAAGGTACGCTTAACATTCCTTATAAAAAGATGGGATGTAACTGAGCTTGTGAGCAACTGCGCGCTGGAATGCATTCAACCGATGCCGGTGTCGGAATTGCGTTAAGAATTGCTTAGCCTGCAAGGATACCTTGCAGTAGCCACATAGCCGCTACGCTGCCGATGGCATGAGCGCCGATAATGTGGGCGTGGGCCGCGTAGAGGGCGTTTGCCCGGCGCAGTGCCCACAATATTAACATGGCACCGCTTACGATGACAATTTGGCCAGCCTCAACCCCCAGATTGAATGTCAGCAACGCCATAGGAACTTCGCCTTGGGGCAATCCGATCTCGGCGAGTGCGCCTGCAAAGCCGAAGCCGTGCAATAAACCGAACAGGAAGGCGACAACCCATGGGATGCGTTCCGATAGGCGCGGCGCGCCCGGTTCGCGTTTCACAATTTCCACGGCTAGAAACACAATAGACAGCGCGATAGCAGCCTCGACCGGCGGGCTGGGCAAGCTAATCAGTTCAAGCGTCGTCGCCACTAAAGTGATGGAGTGCGCCACGGTAAAGGCTGTGACTGTGGCTATGACACGCCTTGCACCATTGAGCAGCAGCACAAGACACAACACAAACAACAGATGGTCATACCCCATGAGGATATGTTCGACACCGGTGACAAAATAGGTGCGCGCCACCTGCCATCTGTCAGGTTTTTGCGCGATGACAGCGGCAGGGTTAGCCGGCGTCAGCCTTGCTGCCTGCGTTATGCCGGTTGCAGACTGATATCGCAGCAGTGCATCGGCTGCTGTGTCCTCTATCCCGCTTAGGCGGACCGAGCGGCCAGCCAATGTTGCACGGCACGTGATGTTCCACCGCGCAAGCAATGTGGCCGCGTCAATGCTGCGCACCGCTTCGGTTGCGGTGCAATCATTTGGAAAAACAGGCACCACGCGTGGGGCAAGGCCGGGCCGGATAGGCGCTTTCCATGTGATGCCATATTGATGCACCGCCGCTTTTGGGGCGGGCATCTCCCGAATTTCCAGATAGCCCGGCCGTAAATCGTCAGCGCGGACATCCGCGGTGAATCCCGCGGCGAGCAATATCAAAAGAAGGATGCGGAAAATCACGGCTTGGCGATGCGGATGTCATATCCGTCCAGCAGCGCTTGATATGCGGCGGCTTCGCGTGTGGTCTGTGTTTCTGCACGCCAGTCATTGGAGAGACGTTGGCGGATATCCGACAATTTGGGCGCGCCCAAAGCAACGACCTTGCGCACGCGCACGGCATGCCAACCAAAACCGGATTGCACAGGTCCGCTCCAGCGACCTTGCGGCAGCGTGCGCAGGCTGTCGGCAAATGCGTCGCCAAATTGCCGTGCGACAGTATCTGATGGCGCGCTGTTCATGCTTGCGGCGACACTGAGCGGTTGAACTTGCACGGGTTTGCCAGCGGTCAGGGCCGCCAGCGATGCTGTGGCCTTGTCTTCCTCTTCGCCCAAAAATTGCTGGTCAAAACTGAACGTGGGTTTTTCGGCGTAGCGCATTTTGTTGGCGGCGTAAAAACGTTGCAGCGTTGTATCGGACGGCTCCATATTCTGGATTTCCGCTGTTGCGAGAAATTCCATTTTGGCGCGCAAACGGCGGCGGATGATCGGGTCATCGGCATCAAGGCCAAGGCGCATCGCCTCACGGAAATAGACCTCTTCCTTGATATAATCGCGGATGACGCTGTCGAGCTCTTGGGCGCTGGGCAGACGGCGCCATGTCTGTTCCCATTGCGATGCCAGACGCGTTACCTCTGCCTCATTAATAGTGATACGCCGGTCAAGACTGTCTTCACCGCCGAACTGACCCATCACAAGGAACAGCGCGGAACCCGCAGCAAGAAAATGAACAAGCGGCTCACGGAGCGCCTGCTTAAACACATTGGCGATCATAAAATTGCAACTCCGGGTCCAGGGCGCTCTACCATAATGATGGGGGCGTTGCCTTCAGGCGTTCTATACTCCGCCGTGATCGCGGCTTGCACGTCCGCAACCATTGCGATTGGCATAACCGCGACACACGCGCCGCCAAACCCGCCACCGGTCATGCGCGCCCCGCCTTGCGCGCCAATCGCCTTTTGTAGCATCGCGACCAGCGCATCAACTGGCGGCACAGTGATTTCGAAATCGTCACGCATGGACGCATGGCTTTGCGCCATCAGCATGCCAAGCGTTGCAAGGTCGCTTTTGGCAAGTGCGTCGGCGGCATCCAGCGTGCGTTGGTTCTCGGTAATGACATGGCGGGCCCGCATTTTGGTGACCGCGTCCAGACTTGCTGCGGCTAGCAATTCCAGATCTGCGTCGCGCAAGGCTGGCACGCCCATGGCTGCGGCCGCTGCCTCACACTGACGCCGCCGTGCGTTATAATGCCCGTCTACCAATCCACGCGTGACGCCGGAATGTACGATCATGATCGCGACATCATCCGGCACCGGCACGTCGGTCAAACCAAGGTTGCGGCAATCGATTAACAGCACATGTCCCGCCTTGCCTTGTGCGGAAATCAACTGATCCATGATGCCGCATTGGGTGCCGACAAAATCACACTCCGCCCGTTGCGCGATCTGCGCGAGGCGCGTGTTATCTATGTCGATGCCCGCGAGTGCCGACATGGCCTTGCCCAACGCTACCTCAAGCGAGGCCGAGGACGAGAGCCCAGCGCCTTTTGGCAGGCTGCCCGCAATAGCGATTTTAGCGCCGCTGAGGGCGCACCCTTCATTTTGCAGGGCAGATATCATCCCGCGCACATAATCGGCCCAGGGCTGCTCTACATTGCGTTCTAGGGGTAGCTCTAAGCTGAACTGATCGCCCGCGTCTCCGAAGTCGGCTGCGATGACTTCAACATTGTTGTCATTACGCTTGCTGACAGCAACCATAGTCGCAGGACCGATGGCGCAGGGCAGGACAAAACCGTCATTATAATCTGTATGCTCGCCGATCAAGTTGACCCTGCCGGGCGCGCGCACGACGAGGTCGGGGGCGTCGCCAAATCGCGCGGCAAAGCTGGCCGTGACGCGATCATATAGCGATTGGTCCTGCGCGGTCATGGCGTGCTCTGGTAATGGATTTTGGACGTGGCGCGCAAATGTTTGGCAGCGTTTTCTGGCGTCAGGTCGCGCTGCGCCTCTGCAAGCATTTCATAGCCGACCATAAACTTGCGCACACTGACCGAGCGCAGCAGCGGGGGATAAAAATGCGCATGCAATTGCCAATGCGGGGCATCGGTCGAGGTGCTTGGCGCGCCGTGCCAGCCCATCGAATATGGAAAACTGGTCTGGAACAGATTGTCATAGGCTATGGTGACCGCCTTTAGGATATCGGCGAGATCATCGCGTTGTTCTGGCGTGAGCGCATGTAAGCGCTGAACGGCAAAGCGCGGCATCAACAAGATTTCATATGGCCAGCTTGCCCAATAAGGCACGACGGCAATCCAATGATCGTTGCTCGCGACAGTCCGCGCGCCGTCCTCGGCCTCTTGCGCGGCATAGGTCAGCAGCATCGCCGACTGGTGTTGTTCAAACCAAGCTGCTTGCGTAATACCCTCAAAGGCGGGCTCGGCAGGGACATAATCGGTCGCCCAAATCTGACCATGTGGATGCGGGCTGGAGCAGCCCATCATCGCGCCCTTATTTTCGAAAATCTGGACATAAGCATGGGCAGCGGAAAGCTTTGCTTCCTGCGTTGCCCACGTGTCGATGACCATGCGAATGTCGCCCAATGGCATTTCGGGCAGGGTTTTTCCATGGTCGGGGGAAAAGCAAATGACTCTGCAGGTTCCATGCGCGAGAGCCGCACGAAACAAGGGTTTGCTTTCGGCTACTTCGTACCCTTCGCCGGGCATCAATGCGGCAAAGTCATTGTCGAAAATATAGACATTTTTGTAGTCGGGATTGCGCACACCGCCAGCCCGCGCATTGCCCGCGCACAAATAACAATCGGGGTCATGCTTGGCCCGAACGGCATTGTCGGGCGTATCCTGCTGTCCCTGCCACGGACGTTGTGCCCGATGCGGGGACACCAAAACCCATTCATTTTTCAGCGGATTAAAGCGGCGGTGGGGCTGCTCACTCAACGACATTGGGCAGTTTCCAATCAATCGGGGGACGCCCGTTGCTAACCAGAAAGGCATTGCATTGCGAGAAATGTTTGCACCCTAAAAAACCGTTATGCGCGGATAAAGGCGACGGATGCGCCGCCTTGAGCACCAGATGGCGGCGGCTATCAACATTGGCTGCTTTTTTGTGAGCATAAGCGCCCCAAAGCATAAATATAACCCGTTCCGGCTTGTCGTTCACGGCCGCCACAATAGCATCCGTAAATTGCTCCCACCTCTTTTTGCTGTGTGCGGCGGCTTTGCCCATTTCGACGGTCAGCACGCTGTTGAGCAGCAGGACGCCTTGTTTGGCCCAATGCTCCAGAAAGCCATGCGTTGGGCGCGGGATGCCCAAGTCGCTTCCCAGCTCTTTGTAGATGTTCAACAGGCTTGGTGGCGGACGCACGCCGTGCGGCACGCTGAAACACAGACCATGCGCTTGGCCTGGCCCATGATAGGGGTCTTGTCCCAAAATGACGACGCGAACTGTGTCCAAAGGCGTTAGCTCAAGCGCACGAAACCATGCGTCTTGCGGCGGGTAAATTGTTTTGCCCGCCGCTATCTCGCCGCCCAGAAAGCGTTGGAGCGCCAGTGTCTCTTGTGTGGCCAGCGCGCCTTGCAGCGGCGCTTTCCAAGCGTCGGGTAACGAGAAGGTGGTCATTCTGCCTTTGGCGGCGCAGTCAATAGATCAGTCCAGGCCTTAACTTCTTTCGACGTTGCTGGACCCAGCAATTCCATCGCGTGGCGCAACCGCTCCCGAATGATGTCGCGGCCAAGATGGGTGATGGCATCAAACAAGGGAACGCCCTGCGCGCTGCCGGTGATGGCAATGTAGAATAGCCGGATGACGTCCTTCAATTTGGCATCCAGAACCTCGGCGGTGCGGCGTAAGCTTGCTTCAACGCCTTCTTTGTTCCATGCGATCATGCTGTCGAATTGCTGCAAGGCGATGGTGTATGCTGCGCGCTGCGTATCCTGCTCAAGCTTTACACCGTCGCGCAGCCGTTCAGCTGTCATGCCATCAATCCGGTTCATGAAGAACATCGCGGTGAGGCCGCCAAGGTCGGACATTTTGGTAATCCGCGCCTGCGCCATTTCAGCGATGGGCGTCAGGTAGCTATCATTGAGCGCCCATGCCTTGACCGCATCAAGAAACTCCGAAACGCTCAATTCCTCGCGCAAATATCGGCCATTCAACCAATCCAGCTTTGATGCGTCGAACACAGGTCCACCAAGCGAGATATTGTGGACATCAAATTCGTCGATCAATGTCTGCAACGAGGTTTTTTCGTCTTCTTCTCTGGCCGATTTGATGAACAGGCCAAGTAAGTTCTGCATCGCCTGCGGCAAATAGCCTGCGCGTTGATAATATAAAATGCTTGTTGGGTTTTTCCGCTTCGATAGTTTCGATTTGTCGGCGTTGCGCAACAATGGCAAATGCGTGAGCACGGGAGGCTCCCAACCGAAATATTGATACAGCAACAAATGCTTGGGCGCCGACGAAATCCATTCCTCGCCACGCATCACATGGGTGATGCCCATAAGATGGTCATCGACAACATTGGCGAGATGGTAAGTGGGCAGGCCGTCCGATTTCATCAGCACTTGCATGTCGACAACAGAATATTCGAACTCTATCTCACCGCGCAGCGTGTCCTGAACGATGCATTTGCCTTCGGCAGGGATTTTCATCCGGACGACATGGGGGACGCCTTCGCTGTCAAGTTTTGCGGTATCGTCAGAGTTTATTGAAAGGCATGTGCCATCATATTTCGGCGGTTGTTTCGCCGCAATTTGCGCTGCGCGCGAGGCCGCGAGTTTTTCAGGCGTGCAATAGCATTTGAACGCATGGCCCTCGGCAAGTAACTGGTCGCAATGTGCGGTGTAAATCGGGCTGCGTTCCGACTGGCGATATGGACCATGCGGGCCGCCGACATCAGGACCTTCATCCCAGCTCAGACCAAGCCAGCGCAGCGATTCCAGGATCATTTTCTCAGACTGCGGCGTGGACCGCGCCTGATCGGTATCTTCGATACGCAGCAAGAATTCGCCCCCATGCTTTTTGGCAAAGCAGTAATTGATGAGCGCTATATAGGCGGTGCCCACATGTGGGTCGCCCGTTGGCGAAGGCGCTACCCGGGTGCGGACTGGACGGGTGATGGCAGTCATAATTGTGGCTTCTTTCAATGTCGGTTTGGCGGGCCTCTACCAAGCTGATTGCCGCTTGTCATCTTTGCGGTGCGATGACGGATATTAGATTAAGGGTAAAGTCTGCCTAGCGGAAACTTTTTAACAGGCGTAGCCGTTACCGTTCATGGCACAGATTCTACCCAAACTAATTTCGCTCGGAACTTCTGTGCCGTCGCATCGCATTACGCAAGCCGATGTCATTTCGATTTTGGCGGAGGCGAAAGGGCAGGCCCTGCCGCCGCGCATGGCCGAGATATTGGGTAACACCGGCATATCACAGCGCCATATTGCCATGCCGCCCGAATATTATTTTAACCCCAGAAGCTGGGCAGGGCGCGCGCGGGTCTACGAAAATACGGCAGCACAGATGTTTGAGGCGGCTGCTGCACAAGCGCTTACGCGGGCAGGTATGAAAGCCGCTGAAATCGGACAAATTGTTTTTGTATCCACCACAGGGACCTTGACGCCTAGCCTGCCAAGCCGCATGATTGCCTCGATGGGCTTTGCGCCAGACACACGCTGTGTGCCCTTGTTTGGGTATGGCTGTGCGGGCGGGGTCATCGGCCTTGGGGTTGCAGCTGACCTATACCGCGCGTGCCCGACAAAGCCAGTTTTGCTTGTAAGCCTTGAGCTTTGCAGCCTTGCCTATGACCATGCACGAATGGATAAAAAGGATATGGTGGCCCTCGCTTTGTTTGCCGATGGCTGCGCTGCCGCCGTCATTGGGTCCAGGGCAGGGCCGGAATTGAACGCCTTTGCAAGCCATGTCTGGCCGGATACGCTGGACATGATGGGCTGGGAAATTGGCGACACGGGATTTGATCTGGTTTTGGCGCGCGATATTCCTGTTTTCGTGAACAGCCATTTTGCGCCAGTCTGCGACCAGTTTATTGCAGCGCAGGGGCTAGCGAAATCTGACATGGCGGAACCAGCCTGCCACCCCGGCGGCGGTCGCGTGGTGGATGCGCTGGCCGAATATTTGGGCAATGACTTGCCAGCAACCCGCGCCGTCTTGCGCGAAAATGGTAATATGAGCTCGCCGACGGCATTGTTTGTGTTGGAAGCTTTGCTTGCCGCCGGGCCCATAACAAAGCCCACCCTATTGACCGCGCTTGGGCCAGGTTTTGTTGGCGCTATGGGGGTCCTTAAGCCATGATCAGCAAAAATGGGCACCGGTTTTGCGGCTCGGTAATGGCGAATAACGGGATGCAGCCATGACGTTGTTTGATTGGCCAATGTGGGCGCTAGCGGTTTTTGCTTATGTTATTATCCAGCGGCTGGCCGAGCTGGCTTATGCCAATGCGAACACCCGCCGCTTGCTCGCCGAAGGTGGCCGCGAGCATGGCGCGAAGCATTATCCCTTGTTCATATTGCTCCACAGCGGGTGGTTGATTGCGATAGCGTTGTTTGCTGTACCGACGCCTGCGCCCGACTTGCTTTTGCTGAATGCATTTATCGCTAGCCAGACCTTCCGTTTCTGGACGTTGGCGAGCATTGGCCGTTGGTGGACTACACGCATCATCAGCGCGGCTCACTTTCCGCGGGTCAAGCGCGGGCCCTACCGGTTTATCAAGCACCCAAATTATACGCTCGTCGTTGTCGAGATTGCACTCCTGCCGTTCCTGCTCGGTGCACCTGCCATGGCGATCACCTTCTCGATACTGAATGCGGCGTTGCTGTGGTGGCGGATCAGGATCGAAAATGAAGTGCTGACGAAGCGTATTGGCACCCCTTGACCCGGCTGCCAACGGGCGCTAATGGGCCGCATTCCTAAGGCTGGAGGTGTGATTCTCTTTGGTCAATTGGGGAATACTCAGAATAGCAGCACATTGTGTGATCGGCCGGGTGGGCCAAAGGCTGAGCCTCCACCGCAAAATACGGCTGCCCACCCAAAGTAACCGCTTTAAAAAGGTGAAGATATGCCAACGATTAACCAACTGGTCCGCAAGGGCCGGACCCCGCAGAAGGTCAAGTCCAAGGTCCCTGCGATGGACCAAAACCCGCAGAAGCGCGGCGTTTGCACCCGCGTTTACACAACGACCCCGAAAAAGCCGAACTCGGCTTTGCGTAAGGTTGCAAAGATCCGTCTGACTAACCAGCGTGAAGTTATTTCTTACATCCCAGGTGAAGGCCACAACCTTCAGGAGCATAGCGTTGTGCTTATCCGTGGCGGCCGCGTACGCGACCTTCCCGGTGTGCGTTACCACGTGCTTCGCGGCGTACTCGATACGCAGGGCGTCAAGGACCGCAAGCAATCGCGTTCCAAATATGGTGCAAAGCGTCCGAAGTAATTCGAACGTACCATTGGCTGGCCCGATTGGCGCGCATCCGCGCTGCCACTGGTCCCATGAGATAAAGGAAATAAAATATGTCACGTCGTCGTCGTCCCGAAAAGCGCATCATTCTTCCCGATCCCAAATTCGGTGATATCGTCCTTTCCAAGTTCATGAACAACCTGATGCTTGACGGTAAAAAGTCAGCAGCAGAGCGTATTGTTTATGGCGCTTTGGAAACCGTTGAAGCCCGCGCCAAGAAAGATCCAATTCAGACCTTCCATGAAGCGCTAGATAACGTAAAGCCAGGCATCGAAGTCCGCAGCCGCCGCGTTGGTGGTGCGACGTACCAGGTTCCTTGCGAAGTGCGTCCAGAGCGCGCGCAAGCACTTGCGATTCGTTGGCTGATCGGCGCTGCACGTAACCGCAGCGAAACCACAATGGCCGCCCGTTTGTCGGGTGAGTTGATGGATGCCGCATCGAACCGCGGTAACGCTGTCAAAAAACGTGAAGATACGCACCGTATGGCGGAAGCCAACCGCGCGTTCGCTCACTATCGCTGGTAATCCTTTCCGAGCCACTTCGGTGGCTCACACTTCGGAGTAATGAATATGGCACGCAGCCATCCACTGAATATGTATCGCAACATCGGTATCATGGCGCATATCGACGCCGGTAAAACCACGACCACCGAGCGCATCCTTTTCTACACCGGCAAGTCTTATAAAATTGGCGAAGTTCATGATGGCGCAGCCACAATGGACTGGATGGAACAAGAGCAAGAGCGTGGCATCACGATTACGTCGGCTGCTACTACCTGCTTCTGGAACGACCACCGTATCAATATCATTGATACACCAGGCCATGTTGACTTCACGATTGAAGTTGAA
>CALGEE010000121.1 GCA_937881525.1 uncultured Sphingomonadales bacterium
ATATAATCGGACACTCATAATGACTGAAAAAAATAACGGACTTCAAGACCTCTTTCTGAACTCCCTCAGAAAATCGAAAACACCGGTGACCATGTTTTTGGTCAAAGGGGTCAAACTTCAAGGCGTTGTAACGTGGTTTGATAATTTTTCGGTGCTTTTGCGCCGCGACGGCATGTCGCAGCTCGTTTATAAGCATTCCATTTCCACAATTATGCCATCTACGTCTCCTGACAGGGCGCTGTTTGATGAAATGATGTCGCGTACAAGCCACCGACCTGGTGCGTTGCAGGACGTCTTTCTCCACGCCATGTGCGACAAGAACGAGCCAGTCACCACGTTTCTGGTGAATGGCGTGATGCTCCAAGGTGCCATTGCTGCCTATGATCTTTTTTCGGTCATACTGGAACGGGATGGGACGACGCAGCTTGTATACAAGCATGCTATATCCACTATCCAGCCAGCTCATCCGGTTAACCTTGCGGAATATAATCAAGGCGTCGATGAGAGCGATATTTGAGCGGGTTTGAACGCAGCGAAACGGACGAGTTCGCGCGTGGCGCGCGTGCTTTGGTCGTTTACCCAGAGCTACCTGGAAGAGCCCCTGTAGGGCCCGAGTCGCGTCTTTCCGAGGCTGAGGGCCTTGCACTTGCGATTGGTTTGAATGTCGTGCGCAAGAAACATTATCGCGTACGTTCGCCGCGCGCGGTAACCTTGGTCGGCGGCGGACAGGTTGAAGAAATCGCAGAAATGGGTCGCGAATTGGAAGCAGACCTTCTGATTGTGGACGCATCTTTAACCGCAATTCAGCAACGAAATCTTGAGGAACGGACGGGCCTCAAGACTATTGACCGGACTGGGCTAATTCTTGAGATTTTCGGTGAGCGCGCTGCCACTGCCGAAGGGCGGTTGCAGGTGGAGTTGGCACATCTTGATTATCAAGCTGGGCGTTTGGTGCGCAGTTGGACCCATTTGGAACGTCAGCGTGGCGGCTTCGGCTTTCTTGGCGGCCCTGGTGAAACGCAGATTGAGGCTGACCGTCGCATGATCCGCGACCGCATGGCACGGTTGCGGCGTGAGTTGGAAGAGGTCAAGAGAACACGTTCGCTACATCGCGCTCGGCGCAAACGTGCGCCTTGGCCAGTCATTGCGTTGGTCGGATATACCAACGCGGGTAAGTCGACATTGTTTAATAAACTGACGCGCGCAACCGTGTTGGCAGAAGATATGTTGTTTGCGACATTGGACCCGACCATGCGGCAAATTGCACTGCCTGGCGTCGAAAAGGCGATTTTATCTGACACTGTTGGCTTCGTCTCGGATCTTCCAACGCAATTGATCGCGGCTTTCCGCGCGACGCTGGAAGAAGTGATCTCGGCAGACATCGTCGTCCATGTTCGCGATATTTCGCATCCCGAAACGGATGCGCAGCGCGACGATGTGCTGCAGATCCTTCGCGACCTTGGTGTGATTGATGATGCTGATGCTGGGAATCAGCCGCGTATGGTTGAGCTATGGAATAAGATGGACCTTTTGGAAGGCGATCGTCGTGACGAATTGACTGGCATATCCGGGCGCGATGATACTGTGCTTATGATTTCTGCCGAGACAGGAGAGGGTGTCGACGCGTTCAAACCGCATTTGTCGGCGCTAATTGCCAAGGGCAATGACGTTAGGACGGTGAAGATTCGGGCTGACGATGGTGCTGCATTGGCTTGGTTACATGGGCGAGGGACCGTGACACACAAGATGGTTGACGGTGAAACCGTGTCCGTGGACGTGTCGTTAAGTAGGCAGCTGTGGGGACAGTTTGAAAAGCAGTTCGCGCAGGAAGAAGCTTAGAAGAGGCGCTATTTAGCCTCCTTCGCTTTTGCTTGTCGCCAGAGTTCCTCTTTGGCATTGAGCGAGAGCTGGGAAAACGCTTCACCGGCAGACGCTTCCATGTCCCGAAAACGTCGATCAAATTTGGCATTAGCTGATTTTAGTGCGTGCTCGGCGTCAACTTTGTGAAAGCGCGCAAAGTTGACCACCGCAAAAAGCAGGTCTCCGATTTCTTCAGTGATCTGCTCTGCCGAAGCTGCGCTTTCAACTTCTTGTAATTCTTCAATTATTTTATCTCGTGCGCCGGACTTATCCGGCCAATCGAAGCCGGTACGCGCAGCGCGCTTTTGTATTTTTTGTGCTCGCAACAATGCGGGAAGGGCGAGCGCAACACCAGCTAGGGCGCTGGTGTCTTCGTCTCCGCTACGTTCAGCAGCTTTAATACTCTCCCATGCTTCCGGGACAGCCTCATTCCCGATAACCTTGTCGCCAAAGACATGTGGGTGGCGCCGGATCATTTTATCACAGATGCCGCTGATTACGTCTTGCAAACCAAATGCTCCAAGCTCTGCTGCCATCTGGCTATGGAACACGACTTGCAGCAGCAGGTCGCCTAATTCGTCTTTTAATCCGTCAAGGTCATTGCGTTCGATCGCGTCGGCGACTTCATATGCTTCCTCAATGGTATAAGGCGCAATGGTAGAAAAATCCTGCTCAAGATCCCAAGGACAGCCGTCTTTAGGATCACGCAATTGGACCATGATGTCAGTGAGAGGGGTTATATCAGTACGCATCTATGAGCCTGCATTATTTAGTTTGATAATATATATTATGTTAATTAATTCATCTTATTAAGTTTGAGTTGAAGTCGAATATAGTCCTGAGCATCACGGTTGCAGGATCATCACATTGCCTTCAACTTTCCAACTCTTCATGGCATCGAGGAAATTCATACCAAGTACATTTGTGTCACCAAAATTTTCGGATACCACTACTCGATGATTTCCAATCACATGCGGTCCTATTTTTAGCGAACTTATGATGCCACGCTTGGCCGCGACACGGCCGTTAGCTGTGCCAAGCATGACCGGATAGCCGCCGGTTTCAACTTCAACCTGTGCGTCTTTGGCAGTGTTTGCGTTCATGGCGGTAAATGTGGCGCCGCTATCGATCATAAAACGCACAGGCGTGCCATTTACCTCGACCTGAAGCCAATAATGGCCATCATCCTGTCGCCGCAATGCAATGGCCTCGCTGGTGATGCTTTGTCCTGCTGTGCCAGAAATATCAGCTTTCACGCGTTCCCAAATACCGATGAATTCATACCGAAAGCTGAAAACAGCAAACAAGGCCGCAAAAATCGCAATCCAAGCAAGCCCAGCCTTGGCTAAATAACCCAGCGGCAGACGCCGGGCCGCGAGTGAGCTGATCAACAGCAATATACACACGACGCCCCAAATCAATGATGGGCCGTCCTCGATGAAGTTCATCGTATCGCCTTAGAAAACAAATTGTAGAAATTGTCTGAAGTTTGCTGCGCAAGAATTTCGGGCGCCACGCCGCGTAACTGGGCGACAAAGCACGTGGTGTCAGCCACAAAGGCCGGTTCGCCGGTCCTTCCGCGATGTGGAATTGGCGCCAAAAATGGCGCGTCGGTTTCAACCAGCAAACGGTCTTCTGGAAGCCATTTGGCCACGTCCTGAAGGTCCTGTGCGTTCTTGAACGTCACAATTCCTGATAGCGATATGTACATGCCAAGATCCAAGGCTATTCGGGCAAATGCGGCACTGGCGGTAAAACAATGAATGACGCCAGTGAAAGCCCCTTCCCGCATTTCTTCGGTCAATATGGCGGCTGTGTCAGCCTCCGCATCGCGTGTGTGAATAATGATCGGCAGGCCCGTTTCGCGCGAAGCCTTGATATGTTCGCGAAACCCAGTGCACTGCTGGGCGCGGTCGCTTTTGTCGTAATAATAATCCAGACCGGTTTCGCCTATGGCAACAACACGCGGATGCGCTGACTTTTCGACTAGCTTTGCACAATCCATACCAACATGTTGGTCGGCCTCATGTGGATGAATACCAACCGAAGCCCATACATCGCTTTCCTGCTCGGCTAACCCGATGACACCATCCCACTCACACTCCCGCGTGGAAATGTTGAGCATCGCAGACACGCCACTTTCACGCGCCCGCGCAAGAACATCGACTTGCTGTTCAACTAAGCCCTTATAATTCAGGTGGCAGTGGGAATCGACGAACATCAGGCGGCAGCCCCCTCCTCCGCCGGCAATTCTAGCCGCGGGAAAAGGCCTACAGGCTGGGCAATCTGGAAACCGCTTTCGGCCAGCGGCGCATACCAATGCGTTCCAGCATCAGCAAAATTGCGAACTTCATTGGGCACGCCCATTTGATCAAGTAACTTAGTTGCGGAACCTGGAATAATCGGCAGCGCGGCAATGGCAAGCTGCGCGATACATATGAACAACGTTGCCAATACGGCTTCCATCCGCGCGGGATCGGTCTTCTTAAGTGCCCAGGGCGCTTGCACGTCCACATAAGCGTTACAGGCAAACACCGCCTGCATCCACGCCTCTAAAGCCTGTGACATCGCTAGGTCTTCGAAATGCGCTGGAATTTGCTTTGAAACCGCGTTCCCGACCAATTCTAGCAAGGCGTTATCGTCGTCATGATGCCCGCCAATAGCCGGAAGGCGACCCTCGCAGTTTTTGAAGATCAGCGACAATGTCCGCTGCGCAAGATTGCCAAAGCTGTTGGCAAGGTCTGCATTTACGCGGGTAACAATGGCTTCGGGGCTATAGCTGCCGTCTTGGCCAAAGCTGACTTCGCGCAACAGGAAGTACCGCAACGCGTCGACACCGAAAAGTTGGGCAAGCTCCATAGGGTCGACGACATTGCCCAATGACTTAGACATTTTTTCACCGCGAGAGAGCAAGAAACCATGACCGAAAACCATTTTTGGTAAGGGCAAGCCCGCAGACATCAGAAACGCTGGCCAATAGACGGTGTGGAAGCGCACAATATCTTTTCCGATGATATGGACGCTGGCGGGCCAGAATTTGCGCCATTCTTCGGTCTCGTTGGGAAAACCAATCGCCGAAATATAGGTCGTCAGCGCATCGAGCCACACATACATGACGTGGTTCTCGCTGCCTGGAACCTTTACGCCCCAATCAAAGCTGGTGCGCGATACCGACAAGTCCTTCAATCCGCCTTCGACAAATTTGACGGTTTCATTTTTGCGGCTGTCCGGGCGGATAAAATTGGGGTTCGCAGCATAATATTCCAGCAATGGCTGCTCATATTTGGACAACCGGAAAAACCAGCTTTCCTCAACGGTCCATTCGACAGGCGTTCCTTGGGGTGAGAGCTTCTGCCCCCCTTCCCCGTCGGTCAGCTCGCTTTCGTCATAATAAGCCTCGTCGCGGACAGAGTACCAGCCTTCATACCTGTCTAAATACAGATCGCCACTCGCCTCCAGGCGTTTCCAGATGGCTTGACTTGCCGTGTGATGATTTTCGGCCGTTGTACGACAAAAATGATCGTATGAAATATCAAGAACTTCACACATCTGTTTGAAATATAACGACATTTCATCTGCAAGATCGCGCGTAGCCTTCCCCGCGGCGCGTGCGGTCTGATCCATCTTTAAGCCATGTTCGTCGGTACCCGTAACGAAGCAGACTTCACGGCCATTCAAACGCTGAAACCGCGCAATCGCGTCAGTTGCAATAGCCTCATAGGCGTGGCCGATATGCGGCTTTCCATTGGGATAAGCGATGGCAGTGGTGATGTAGAAAGGTTGGGACATGAATACTCTTAATTATTACTAATTTCGCGCTTTATGCGCTTGTATCGATGCCAGCAAGCTTCCCATTTGGAACACGACGCTTTGCTTATCGAGACTTAGCGCTATCGCGCGCGCAGCAAGGCTGCTCGCGGCTTCCCATGCGGCAACGCCGTTGCTCACCTGTGTGGCATCAAGTGTGCGGGTGTATTCTGCGATTAAAGCAGGCGCTCGGCGCAAGAACGCCTCATACCGTGGCTGTGCTGCCTTCAGCGCTAGCTTGTCTGATAAGCCACTCCGAAGCCGGTTGTCGCGGTCACCCGTGCGTAAGATTGACGTCATGGCGTCTTCAATCTCTTTGAGATTAAGCCCGAGAAAATCCAGCGCTTGGCCCGGCGTCCCATTTCCCAAACGGATAAGCGCATCAATCTCTGTCGCGCTGACCTCTGGAGCGGCCCGTTGCAGAGCGTTGGTCATATCGCTGTCAGAAAGGGCTTCAAACCGTAAAATCTGGCACCGTGAGCGGATAGTTGGCAAAAGCCTATCGCTCGCATGGCTGATCAGGAAAAAGAAGGTGCCAACGGGCGGCTCCTCAAGCGACTTCAGCAACGCATTGGCCCCGCCGCGTTCCAGGTCATCGGCCGCGTCTATGATAATTGCGCGCCGGTCACTAAGTCCGGGCCGCGTGGTGAGCGATTGCTGCAGACTGCGGATTTGATCTACGGTTATGCTGCGTTTGAACTCGGTTGCATCACCGATGTCCTCATCATCTTTCAAGGCCTCTTTCGGAAGGCGTTTCACCGACAAAATATCAGGATGTGATCCCCGCGCGATCATGTTGCTATAGGCATTTTCCGGATCAACCAACAGCGCCGCTGCCCGCAGTGCAAACGCAGATTTTCCAAGCCCTCTTGGTCCAGCCAAAATCCAGCCATGATGGGTCTTGCCACTTTCGTAAGCGGTTGCAAACTGCCGCCACGCCTTATCATGCCCTGCATAGTCGTTCATGCAGGTTCCAGCAGATCACTGATTTCGGCCAGCAACCGCATAGTAACTTCGTGTGGCGCGCCCGATGCATCGACAAGCCGAACGCGTTGCTCACTCTCGGC
>CALGEE010000122.1 GCA_937881525.1 uncultured Sphingomonadales bacterium
CAAGACAAATTATGACATTAGTAAACCAATACTAATTGTTGTTAGAATCGATAAAATCATTTTTTCAAAAGTTTTTTCAGACAATCTTTCACGGATTGCCGCCCCAGCTTTTACGCCGATGAATACGCATAAAACACCCAAGGTAGAAATCACAACATCCGACCCTGTGAACAGCCCCAAATATCCCAACCCAACCATCATGATCAGACTTGAAATTGTAAACGAACAATTCGCGGCCTGAATAAACGCATTCCGGCCTAGGTGCAACGACATCAAAAATGGAACTACTGGCATAACCTGTGAACCAGTTAGCCCGTTTAAAAAACCAGTGCAGATGCCAGAGATAGGAGCAAGCCTGTCTTCTAGTCCACTTGGCAATCGAAGGTCTGGTTTAAGAAATGAAAAACAACACCACATGAGCAAAACAAGACCTAAGATAATCTTGGCCGTGGCCCCATCAGTTCCTGAAAGAACCCACAGACCCAATAACAGACTGGGAATGGTTGCAAGTAGCATTGGCCAAAACCGCAGGATCGTGGATTTAAACTGACCCACTTGGCGCATTACCACAAGATTTGAACAGATCGATGGGATCAACACCAACGAAAGCGCGTCCTTTAAGCCAATCGCGAACACCAAAATTGGTAGGCAGGTCGTTGAAAAACCCAAACCCGTGATGCCCTTTGCCGTGGCGGCAAAAAGGTATGCTGCAAAAATCGTAATGATTTCGACTGTTGTTAAATCAAATGCGGTGATCGGCAAGATATTTCAACGCACTTTGTGCACCACCTGACTGATGAGGCACGCCTGCCCGTATCATGCCCATTTCCACACCACTTAGCGTTCCCATAAGCATCAAATCATTGAAGTCGCCCAAATGACCAATGCGGAAAATTTTATCAGCGACTTTATTTAACCCCGTTCCAAGGGACATATCAAACCCGTCCAATATTTCAGCGCGCAACGCATCGCCCCCCTGTCCATCAGGCATTAATACAGCGGTCAGGCTGTTTGATCGTTCGTCTGGATTTAACGCCAAAATCTCGAACCCCCATGACTCAACTGCTGCGCGGGTCGCTGATGCGTGGCGCTCATGGCGTGCAAATACCTGCTCCAATCCTTCTCCCGCCAACATATCCAAAGCCTCACGCAATCCATAAAGAAGTGTCGTGGCGGGTGTGTATGGGAAATAGCCCGCATCATTCGGCGTCATCATATCGCGCCAATCCCAATAGGAACGGCGATCCCCGCCCGCCTGACAAGCGGCCCAAGCTTTTTCCGAAATGGCATTGAATGACAATCCAGGGGGCAACATCAATCCCTTTTGTGATCCTGCAACGACCACATCGACACCCCACGCGTCTGTTTTGAAATCAATAGAGCCAAGAGATGAAATGGTATCCACCATCATAAGCGCGGGATGCGCTGCACCATCAATCGCAGCGCGTACGGCACCGATATCGGATGTAATACCCGTTGCGGTATCATTGTGAACAACGCAGACTGCCTTAATCTTGTGATCCGTGTCTTTGGCTAATGCATCTGCAATCAAATTCGCGTCTACGCCGCGCCGCCAGTCACCCGCGATAAAGATGGGATCATACCCCAACTTGGTCGCCATGTTTTTCCACAATGTCGAAAACTGACCCGTTTCATACATCAACACCTGATCACCCGGTTGCAACACATTGACCAATGCGGCCTCCCATGCGCCGGAACCAGAGGCGGGATAGATAACAACACGACCTTCTGTTTGGAAAACCGGCTTTAAATCACGCAGCAAACCCAATCCTAATTCTGCGAACTCTGGCCCACGGTGATCAATAACCGATCGATGCATCGCACGCAAAATACGTTCGGGTGTATTGGTGGGTCCGGGAATTTGAAGAAAGTGACGTCCAGATCTCATACTGTTAACCGAAAAAAGTTGCACTACACCGCTACAAAAGTGAATGTGATGACAGGAAAGGTCAAGTGAAATGGCAGACTATGATCGTTTGAAAAAACAAATCGAAGGCGATATTCTGAATTCCTCTTTTGATCGCGGACGCTATGCGACCGATGCCTCGATCTATCAGATCATGCCGGAGGAGGTCATGGTCCCAAAAACATGGCAGGACGTAGAAGCCGCGCTGGATTTTGCCAAGGCTGAGGGCATTTCACTGTTGCCACGAGGTGGGGGAACCTCACAATCAGGGCAAACCGTGAATAATGCCTTGGTCATTGATTTCACAAAACATTTAAACAACATACTAGATTATGATGCTGATGCGGGAACAGCCACGGTGCAACCTGGGTTGGTTCTAGATAACCTAAATCGTCAATTAAAATCAGATGGATGGTGGTACCCTGTTGATGTGTCGACGGCGTCGCGCGCAACCCTTGGAGGGATGGCGGCCAACAATTCCTGTGGATCGCGTTCGATCCGATATGGCAAGATGCAGGATAATGTGCGCGCTCTGACCGCGATGACCGTTGATGGCACAACACGGCGGTTTGAATATGCGGACACAACACAGTCATTAGATGCGGATATGCGCACGCTTGCCTTACAGGAACAGGATGAAATCACCACACGCTTTCCCAAGGTTCAGCGGCGCGTGGGCGGGTACAACATTGATGCCCTTTTGGGCGATACGCCACATATCGGCCGCCTTTTGGTTGGATCCGAAGGGACACTGGCCCTGACGAAAAGCATTGATTTGAAATTGTCCCCTGTGTTGGGAACAAAAACATTGGGCGTGTGCCATTTCCCCACATTTTACGCGGCAATGGACGCCGCACAGCACATCGTTAAATTGGGCCCCATTGCTGTGGAATTGGTTGATCACAATATGATCCAGTTGGGGCGTGATATCCCACAGTTTCGACCCATCGTTGAAAGTTTCGTCCAAGGAAATCCAGCCGCCCTTCTCTTGGTTGAATTTGCCGAAACACCCGAGGAAAACAAAAAACGCCTCAATGCGCTGGTCGAATTGATGGGCGATCTGGGTTTTTCATGGACGGACAAAAATAAAGCCACAGGTGGTGTGTTGAAGGTTGAGGACCCCACATTCCAAGCACGCATTTGGGGTGTGCGCACGCAAGGGTTAAACATCATGATGTCTATGCGCAGCGAAGGAAAGCCCGTGTCCTTTGTCGAGGATTGCGCCGTTCCTCTGGAACATCTGGCCGATTTCACCAGCCAGCTGACAGACGTCTTTCACAATCACGGCACGGACGGCACCTGGTATGCCCATGCCTCGGTCGGGTTGTTGCATGTGCGTCCTGTTTTGAACCTGCGACAGGATTTGGGACTACGTCAGATGCGGGCCATCGCGGAAGAGGCCTTTGATCTTGTCTCAAAATTCAAAGGCTCGCATTCAGGCGAACACGGGGACGGCATCGTACGTTCGGAGTTCCACGAACGGATGTATGGGTCAAAAATGATCCGTATCTTTGAAACAGTGAAAGACCGCTTTGATCCAAACGCGGTATTGAACCCTGGTAAAATCACCCGATCCCCAAAAATGGACGAACGGGCGATTACCCGCTGGCCCAAAAATTATTTCCCACAAACGCCAGATACAGTGTTCGACTGGAATGCTTGGCCCGGTGGTTTGGCAGGTGCGGTAGAAATGTGTAACAACAACGGTGCCTGCCGCAAAAGCGTTGGGGGTGTGATGTGTCCATCCTTCCGCGTCACTGGTGCGGAAAAGGACCTGACGCGTGGACGGGCCAATGTGTTGCGTTTGGCATTAACGGGCCAATTGGGGGATGATGCCTTTGCATCCGATGACATGGCAGATGCCATGGCACTGTGTGTGGGATGCAAGGCATGCAAATCAGAATGCCCCATGTCCATCGACATGGCCAAAATGAAAACCGAGGTGCAAAGCGCACGCGCCGCAAAATATGGCGTGCCAATGCGCGAAAAACTGATCGCGGCCCTGCCCCGCATGGCGCCAATTGCGTCCACCTTTTCACCTCTCTCGAACTTTGCGCTCAAATTTGGCTATCTCTTCGGATTTGACAAAACCCGCCGCCTACCAGATTTTCAAAAACCGTATTCAGGGCCTGAAGGCGGTGATGTTTTGTTATTCGCAGATACGTTCAACCGCCATTTCGATCCTGAAACATTACGCGCCGCGGAACGGGTTATTGGCGCCACAGGTAAAACCGTAGGCGTTATATCGGCGCCTGGTCGTCCCCTTTGTTGTGGTCGCACACACCTAAGCACCGGTCAGACCGATCGCGCAAAACAGGAATTGCAACGCACAACAGATGCATTTCGTGCGGCACTAGATGCTGGCAAAACAATTGTCGGTTTGGAACCATCTTGCACATTGATGTTTCGTGATGAGGCCGTAAACCTGATCCCCGAGTGGACAGAGGCACATGGCGCACAAATCCTGACCTTTGCCGAATATATTATGCAAAACCCACCCGCGGGCTTGGATATGTCGGTACTGGATGTTTTGGTACATGGACACTGCCACCAGAAGGCGATGGGTGTCGCCCAATACACTGTTGATGCGGTGAAAAGTGTACTGGGTGCCAATGCGCAGATGATCGACAGTTCCTGTTGCGGAATGGCCGGGTCCTTCGGCTATCAGGTCGAAACCGCCGAGGTGTCGCGCCAAATGGCTGAATTATCGCTGGCCCCAACAGTGCGCGCGGCCCCCACGGATACAATTGTTTTAGCAGACGGGTTTTCCTGTCGCTGTCAGATCAAAGATGTAACAGAACGTAAGGCGATGAACCTTGCCCTTCTAATGGATAAGGCACTACAAGATAATGTCACAAATTATTGATTTAACATATAATTTTGACCC
>CALGEE010000123.1 GCA_937881525.1 uncultured Sphingomonadales bacterium
CTCCGATCAGCTCCCGACCAATCAACATCCGACGGATTTCATTTGTACCGGCGCCAATGTCGAGCAGCTTGGCATCGCGCCAATAACGTTCAACTGGCCAATCCTTGGTATAACCAGCGCCGCCCAATGCCTGAATCGCCTCGCCAGCAACCTTCACCGCGCTTTCGCTGGCGAGTAGGATTGCGCCTGCGGCATCAAAGCGGGTGGTCTGTCCAGCATCGCACGCACGCGCGACATTGTAGACATAGCTGCGCGCCGAATTCAGCGCGACATACATGTCGGCGACTTTGGCTTGCATCAATTGGAAGCTGCCAATGGGTTTGCCGAACTGCTTGCGTTCACGCACATAAGGCAGGACGACATCAAGACAGGCCTGCATCACGCCAAGCTGAAGCCCGGCAAGCACGACGCGTTCATAGTCCAGCCCAGACATCAATACACCGACGCCGCCATGCAACGGGCCCATCACTTGCTCTTCAGACACAAAGCAGTCATTGAACACGAGCTCCGCCGTTGGCGAACCGCGCATCCCGACCTTGTCGATTTTTTGGCCGATGGAGAAACCCTCCATGCCTTTCTCGATCAGAAAGGCCGAAATACCCCGCGATTCAGCTTCGGGTGCGGTTTTTGCATAGACGACCAAAGTGTCTGCATAAGGCGCGTTGGTGATCCAATATTTGGTGCCGTTGAGGATATAGCCGCCCTGAACCACTTCGGCCTTTAACTTCATTGATACGACGTCGGAACCTGCGCCCGCTTCGGACATGGCAAGGCTGCCGACATGTTCACCCGAAATTAGCTTGGGCAAATATTTCACTTTTTGCTCTGGCGTGGCCCAACGCGCGATTTGGTTGACGCATAGATTTGAGTGCGCGCCATAGGATAGGCCGATGGAGGCAGAGGCACGGCTGACTTCTTCTACCGCGACAACATGCTCCAGATAGCCAAGGCCCAGACCGCCGTCCGCTTCATCCACAGTGATGCCGTGCAAGCCAAGTTCGCCCATGGCTGGCCACAGCTCTTCACGCGGAAACCAGTCATCTGCGTCAATTTTGGTCGCGAGCGGTGCAATTTTGTCCGTTGCGAACCGCTTGGTCGTGGCGCGGATCATGTCGGCGTTTTCGCCAAGAGCGAAGTCTAAGGTCATGCTTGTCATCCCATCGCTCTGCCATTTATTTGGGTATGCTGCAAGCATGGGGCTAGCCAGTCAGTTACCTTTTGCCTACCGCTTGTAACATGATTTCCAAGCGAGCGAATCTTCAATGATGCATTATGATATTCTCATCGTCGGCGGCGGCCATGGCGGCGCGCAAGCGGCAATTGCACTTCGGCAGGCCAACTATGAAGGCAGCATTAGCATACTGAATGCCGAGCCTGAATATCCTTATGAGCGCCCGCCATTGTCCAAAGACTATTTTGCTGGTGATAAGGCGTTTGAACGCATCATGATCCGACCCGCAGCCTTTTGGACCGAGCGTGCCATCGACATTATGCTGGGACAGCGCGTCGATAGCGTTGACCCCGCTGCTCATCAGGTGTCCGTTTTTGACGGCACAATTATCTCATATGGCAGCATGATTTGGGCAACGGGCGGCAGTCCGCGGCAATTGCCCCTTGAGGGGGGCAATCTGTCCGGTATGCATGTCGTGCGCACCCGTGCAGATGTCGACCGGATGCTTGATGGCCTTGATGATGTCGCGGAGGTCGCAATTGTTGGCGGCGGCTATATCGGGCTTGAGGCGGCGGCCGTGCTGCGCAAAATGGGTAAGAAAGTGACTGTGCTGGAGGCCATGGACCGCGTGCTGGCTCGGGTCGCCGGCGAACCGCTGTCACGCTTTTACGAAGCCGAGCATCGTGCGCATGGCGTGGACGTTCGCTTAGGCGTTGAAATTACTGCTATTGAGGGTGATGGCTATGTCACTGGCGTGCGTTTGGGCGATGGTGCCTTGATCCCCGCGCAGATGGTCATTGTCGGCATTGGCATCATACCTGCCGTCGCGCCCTTGCTCAATGCGGGCGCAGCCGGCGGGGCAGGGGTTGATGTTGATGCCTATTGCCGTACATCGCTGCCGGATATCTTTGCCATTGGTGATTGCGCGGCGCACGCCAACGCCTTTGCCGGCGGCAACATCATGCGCGTTGAATCTGTGCAAAACGCCAATGACATGGCGAATGCTGTCGCCAAAAGCCTGACGGGCGAGCTTACGCAATATCACGCCGTGCCATGGTTTTGGTCCAACCAATATGACCTGCGGTTGCAAACTGTGGGGATCAGCGCCGGTTATGATACGACCATATTGCGCGGCGACCCCAACACGCGCAGCTTTTCGCTGATTTACCTAAAAGTGGGCAAAGTCATCGCGCTCGACTGTGTCAATGCCACCAAGGATTATGTACAAGGCCGTTTGTTCGTGACCGATGGCCTTTCGCCCACGGGTGATCAATTGGCTGACACAGCTGTTACCTTGAAGGAACTCGCCGCAGAATTGGCGGCCACCTAAACATTTGCCTCCGTTACGTTCCGTCCTCACAGCCATATTAGGCCCTACCAACACAGGTAAGACACATCTTGCCGTCGAGCGCATGTGTGCGCACTCCAGCGGGATGATCGGCTTTCCCCTGCGCTTGCTGGCGAGGGAAATTTACGACCGCGTTGTGGCCATGAAAGGCGTGCAGAATGTCGCGTTGATCACAGGCGAAGAACGGATCGAGCCGCCAAAAGCGCGCTGGTATTGCTGCACCGTTGAAAGCATGCCCATCCAGAAGGAATTTGCCTTTGTCGCGATTGACGAAGCGCAATTGGGTGCCGACCCCGAACGCGGGCATATCTTTACAGACCGCATATTGCATGCCCGCGGACGCGAAGAGACGATGATCTTGGGGTCGGAAAGCCTGCGCCCCATCATCCGGTCGCTGCTGCCCGATGCAGAGATAATCTCCCGCCCGCGCTTCTCGACGTTGAGCTATGCTGGCGCCAAGAAACTGTCGCGCTTGCCAAAACGGTCCGCCATCGTCGCCTTTTCTATCGAACAAGTATATGCCGTGGCCGAAACTCTGCGCCGGATGCGAGGCGGGGCGGCGGTCGTGATGGGCGCGTTGTCCCCGCGCACCCGCAATGCGCAAGTGGCGATGTTTCAATCGGGCGAGGTGGATTATCTTGTCGCGACCGACGCGATCGGCATGGGGCTGAACCTTGATGTCGCGCATGTTGCGTTTGTAAGCCTCTCCAAATTTGACGGCTCGCGCCGCCGCCGGTTGACGGTTGCAGAAATGGCGCAGATCGCTGGCCGCGCTGGCCGGCATCAACGTGACGGCAGTTTTGGGACGCTGGTGGGGGAAGGCAGTGAATTCACACCTGAGGAGGTTTTGGCGATTGAAGGGCATAGTTTTCCACGTCTGGACTGGTTGTATTGGCGCGAAGCAAAGCCACGCTTTAATGACATTGCGACATTGATTGCCGATCTAGAGAAAAAGCCACATCGTCCGGGGCTTTTGCCCGCGCCAAAGGTCATCGACCTGTTGGTGTTGAAACGCGTGGCTGAATTGCCCGATGTGAACGCGCTCATTCGCCACCCCGTCGACGTTGCGCGCCTGTGGGAAGTCGCATGTCTGCCCGACTTCCGGCAAATGGGTGAGGAGCATCACAGCCGTTTCGTCGCGTCTTTGTGGCAGTATCTAGGCCAGAATGAGCGCGTCATTCCACAGGGCGTCTATGGCAGCGAACTTGCTCGGTTGGATAACATCCAAGGTGATGTGGATACGTTGTCGGCGCGAATCGCGGCGGTGCGGACTTGGACCTATATTGCCCACCGAAGCGATTGGCTGACCAATTCGCCTGCGATGGCCGAACGTGCTCGGGCGTTGGAAGAAAAATTATCGGATGCCCTGCATGATGCGCTGCGTCAGCGGTTTGTCGATAAACGCACATCAATGTTGCTTCGGAAAGGCGCGAAAGATGTCGGTTTGCTGCCCGTCGAAATTCAGGCCGACAATCGTGTTCTGGTAGATGGCGAGGACATTGGCACTTTACAGGGCTTCGCCTTTCGGGTTGACCCAGCGGCCAAAGCGGGTGACCGTAAATTGTTATTGGCTGCCGCCGAACGGCATTTGGCTGCTATTTTGAGACAAAAGGCAAAGGACGTAAGTATGGCAGAGGACAGCGAATTCTCGCTCGCAGCCGATGGAGAGGGCAAGCCCGCGATTTTCTGGAAGGGCGAACTTCTTGGCGCGTTGACCAAGGGGCGGACACTGCTTCAACCAGCGTTTACGCCCGTTAAGGCCGTTTCCGCACTTGAAGGCGACGCCTTGCGGGACATCACCAGCCGCGCCGAAGGCTGGATTGAAGCGCAATTGGCCAAGGCAATGGGCGGCATCGTCGGGCTTTTGGACCTTGCCCAGCAAGCCGATGTCGACGGCAATGTGCGTGCACTTGCGGTGCGCTTAGCCGACGAGGGCGGTATCGCTGGCCGGCACTATCTTGCCGATGCGATTGCGGCATTGCCAAAGGAAGCACGCGGCGCGGCGCGCAAGGGCGGTATCGTGTTTGGCGCGCTTGATATTTATCACCACGCCGCGTTGAAACCTGCGGCGGCCAAATGGCGCGCGGCATTATTTGCCGCGCGTGACAGCCGTGCGATGCCCGAACTTCCACCTGAAAGCGCGGTGCATTTGAAGGCGTGGAACTTCGCCAATGCATCCGAGGCACGCAACGCAGGCTATCGCCGCATTGGCGACGAGTATGTTCGCATTGATTTGGCTGAACGCGTCATCAAAAAAGCGCATGAAGCCCGTGGGCAGGGCAATTTGGTCAGCATGGACATGGCCTTCGCAACGTCGCTGGGCATTGGTGAGGCTGGGTTAAAGGCATTGATGCGCGATGCAGGCTTCCGCCCTGCGGAAAAGGCACAAGAGCTGCAGGCTGAACCTGAGCCTGCATCTGACGCGGTGGCCGACGCAACGCAGGGTGTTGCGAGCGACGTTGCGCCAGCTTCCGAACCCGAAAATATTCAACCCGATGCTGCTGGCGAACAAGAGGCGATCGCCACCGAACCTACCGTTGCCCCTGCACCCGAACCGCAAGCCGTCACACTCACACACTGGCGCTGGGTCGGCCTGCCAAAGCCGCGTCCGCCCGAACAGCGTCAACAGCGTGCTAAGCCACAACATCAGAAAATACACGCTGCAGGTAAGCCGCAGGCCAAGCCAGATCGCACGCCTATTGCGCCAAAGCAAAATGCCCAGCCATCATCCTTGGCGCTGCAGTTGGCGGCGCTTAAGGGTCTTAAGCTCTAGACGGTCGGGGCGACTTTGCGGATCGACAAGCTTCTTTTCTTTCTGCGCTTTGCCAAGAGCCGAACGCTTGCCCAAGGCTGGGCCGAGGTGGGGCATATCCGCGTCAATGGTCGCCGGGTTGAAAAGGCAAGCCTGCCGATCGTGACGGGGGATGTCATTACCATGCCGATTGGTGAAACGGTTGTGACCCTAAAGCTTCTTTCGATGCCCTTTCGGCGGGGTCCGGCATCTGAGGCACAGCTTTGCTATCAGCTGATAGACTAAAAATTGGCAGGCATTTCCATTCGGCCGTTGACTTCCCCCCGCGCCTCGCAATAGGCACTCGGAGTAACGTGGCTTACGTACCGCCGCCTATAGGAGAATTCCGCAAGTGACTTATGTTGTTACCGATGCCTGCATCCGCTGCAAATATATGGACTGCGTTGAAGTATGTCCGGTGGATTGCTTTTACGAAGGCGACAATATGCTCGTCATTAACCCCAATGAATGCATCGATTGCGGCGTTTGTGAGCCAGAATGCCCCGCAGAAGCCATTTTGCCAGATACCGAAAGCGGTCTTGAGCAATGGCTTGAATTGAACGCCACCTACAGTGCCGAATGGCCGAATATCACCACTAGCCGTGAACCACCTGCCGACGCAGATGAGTTTAAGGGCGAAGAAGGCAAATTCGACAAATATTTCAGTGCTGATCCCGGCGAGGGCTACTAAGCCTTTTCGGCGCGGTGCGCCTTCAACCAGCTTTTTTGATAGCTTTCGACTTCACGAAGCGCGGCAAACACCGTGAGGTCGGACTGTACCCTGCCGGTGCGGCCAAGCGCATATATCTGGCTGTAGAACCAATATTGTGTCGCAAAACCTTCTATGCCGCGTATCATCTTAAGCTTGCGCAAGGACGAAAGCCATTCGGGCAGCAGCTTCAACTGGTTTTCGACCCTGGGAAGCATAGCCATGCCGCCCAGCAGCCGCTTGGGCGCCTCGGGCATCACACATAATGGCCGGGCAACGCCGATGACGTCGGCGGCGCCGTTACGCAGCGCTTGCTCCATGGCGGATGCACTGCGAAAACCGCCAGTCACCATCAGTGGTATTGTTAATTCGGCCTTCATTGCTTGCGCAAAATCAACAAAATAGGCCTCACGCGCGAGCGTGGTGTTCGCCACATTTTGCGTTTCTTCGACTTCCATGCCTTCGAGGCCCAGAAGTTTTGGCTGTTCATAGGTGCCGCCGGAGATCTCGATTAGGTCGACGCCAGCTTCCTGCAACCAGCGGGCAACCTGAAGGCTGTCTTCAAAGGCGAAACCGCCGCGCTGGAAATCGGCACTGTTCAATTTGACTGAAATCGGGAAGTCAGGCCCCACCAAAGTACGTACTGTATTCAGCGTGAACATCAGAAAGCGTGCGCGATTGACAAGGCTTCCGCCCCAACGGTCCGTGCGCTGGTTGGACCGTGGGCTCAAAAACTGCGAAATAAGATAGCCATGCGCGGCATGGATTTGGACACCGGTGAAACCGCCATTTTTGCAGTGCAAAGCCGCCTGACCAAAACGGCCGATCAGATTAAGTATCTCATCCTCAGTCAACGCGACCGGCATGCCAAATTGCCCACCCGGCACCCCCAATTTGACAGCAGAAGGTGCCTTGGGGTTCGGATTGACCGCGCGCATGGTTTGCCGTCCTGCGTGGCTAATTTGCGCCCAAAAATGGTTGCCATTGCGTGTTGCGGCCCTTGTCCACGCCTGAAGCGCATCCATCATCTCTTCGTCCGGCTGTCCGTCAAAAAAGACGTTACCGGGACGTTCCAGATGATTGGCATCAATATGGATATTGCCCGAGATATGCAGGCCAGCCCCGCCATCTGACCAAATACCATATAATCGCTGCAGTTCGGGTGTCGGACGACCCAATGGGTCAGCCAACCCCTCGGTCATCGCGGCCTTTGCGATACGGTTATTCAAAACCGCCCCGCATGGCATTTTCAAAGTGCTGTTTAGTCTCACTTTGGTTCGCTTGCTGTATCGGGTTTTGTGGTGCCAGCGGGTTCCGTTTCCGTCGGTGGCGCTTTGGTGGCATCCGTCTTTGGCGCTTCGGCCTTATCTGGTTCCGCAACTGCAGGCGCAGCATCAAGCGGCGCTTCGTCGGTCGATTCATCGGTGTTGATCATGTCGTCGCTGATCGTACCTTTGAGACTTTCGAGATTATCCATACGTGTTTCGGTGACTTGATTGTCTTCCTTGGAACTGCCGCAGGCAGACACCAGAAGCAGCAGGGCAAGTGCCGGCATTAGTCGGGAAAAGCGCATGATATCCTCGTTCATCTATTTCGGCGCAACCGTACAATTTCCGGCCGTTTTCGCAAGACTATTGAGAAAGCTAGCAAAAGTGGCGTGCAATGCGGCGTCAAAATCGGCGAGCGTTGCCTCAATACCCAAAGCGCCGAGGCTAGTGACCGGATATTCGGATATACCGCATGGTACGATGCCCGAAAAATGGTTCAGATCGGGTGCGATATTTACCGCAAAGCCGTGCATCGTGACCCATTTGCGGATCCGCACGCCAATGGCGCCAATTTTTGCCTCTTGGCCGTTTTTCGTGTCGCACCAAATACCCACGCGGCCCTCTGCGCGGCGCGCTTCTACTCCAAAATGTCCAAGGGCGTCGATTACCCAGCCTTCCAACGCATGGACGTAGCAGCGCACATCTTTACCCCGATGCGCAAGGTCAAACATGACATATCCCACGCGCTGGCCAGGGCCATGGTAGGTGTACCGCCCGCCGCGTCCGGTGTCATAAACCGGAAACTGTTGGCTCAGCAGCTCAGCAGGGTCTGCACTCGTGCCGCTGGTGTACAAAGGCGGATGTTCAAGCAGCCATACAAGCTCGCGCGCGCCGGTATCGCGTATTGCAGCCTGCAACGCTTCCATACGCGCGACCGCGTCTGGGTAAGGCGTCAGACCTTCGGAAACGTCCCAGTCGATATCGTCATCTAAAATCATGCAGCGGCCTTTAGCATGGCGCAAGCGGCTTGCCACTGCATATGTCTATCTCTACGCCCCAGCTATGCAGACGAACAAAATGCCAAAGAAGCTTGATTACCGGACCGTGTGGTCTGACGCGCGCAATATGTTTGCGGCAGGCAAAGACGCGATTGTTGCAATCGCCGGCTTCTTTATCTTTTTGACAGCTTGGATTTCTGGTTTTCTGGTGCCGCCATTGATGATCGATACTTTGGAAAATGCGGACACGGCAGTTGCGACGCTCAGCAGCTATTTCGAGGAAAATTGGCCTATATTGCTGCCAAGCATGATGGTGACAATGTATGGCAGCCTGTCGCTCTACGTCCTGCTGTCGGGACGTGCTTTGGTCAAAGTAGGGGACGCCCTTGGCGTCGCGGCGGCCTTGTTTGTGCCCTATCTGGTGGCAAGCTTGATGGTGGGATGGGCCACATTGGCTGGATTTTTCCTCCTCGTGATACCCGGGCTTTATTTGTCAGGGCGGTTTGCATTGCTGCCTGCGGTGATCGCGGGGGATAGTCGCCGCGGCATGCATGCATCGGTCCTCCGCACTTGGAACGTCACGCGTAGCTGTGGTTGGGCGATTTTGATATTGATGCTGTTCGTTGCGCTCGCAGTGCGCCTGGCATCCGGGATCGTAAGCGGCGCAGTTGGTGCCGTTTCCCAATCCATCGCGGGCGAAGCGGGGATCCCGATCCTTCAGTCAGGCGTTAGCGCTCTATTCGTTACGGTTGAGGCGGTGGCTTTCATCTTGATGCTCGCCGCCGTCAACCGTCAACTTTCGGCGCAAACCCCGCATCAATAAGCGGGATGTGCGGTGCTGCATCGGGGGGGATGAGGCCAGTGATGCGCGGGTCGGGGAAAGTTTCCAACTGTCGTTGGTAGGCGATGAAGCCCGATCTCTGATAAAAAGTGAGCGCATGCGGGCCGTCTAGGGTGCAGGTATGTACCCACAACCGTTGCATGTCAGCCTCTGCCCAAGCCATTTGCAGCGCCATCGCCATCAGCCATTTGCCATGCCCCTTGCCGGTTAGCTCTGGCACCAAGCCGAAAAAGGCAATTTCACATTGCTCAGGCAGCCGAAAGTCGAGTTCCAAAATGCCGACCTCAATTCCCCGCCGGTCAAGAACGGCCCAAATGCGCACCATTGGGTCATGAATGATCTGCAACAGATCGGCATCGCTCAGCTCAAGCCGTGAGAACCAGAACCACGGCTCACCAATGCGGCGATACAGCGTGCGGTACTTTTCTGCAGTCGGCGCTTGCCAGCGTTCCAGCCGCAGCTCCGACGCTGGCATAGCCCGCAGGGGCGGGCGGCTTGTCATTTCCAGCGATGTGACAATCGCACCAAGCTCGCCGTTGGCAATCGGACTATACACCATTGGAGATCAGTCCCACGCAACTTGCGGCGGAAGGCTCATCAATATGGCGTCAACATTACCGCCTGTCTTTAGGCCAAAGGTCGTGCCGCGGTCATATACCAGATTAAATTCGGCATAGAGGCCGCGCCACCGCAGTTGCGCCCGCTTTTCTTCCGCTGTGAACGGCTGGTTCATCCGGCGGCGGACAAGCTTTGGGAAGATGTCCAGAAAGGCATTGCCTACATCGCGGGTCAAAGCGAAATTTTGTTCAAACAAGGCGTCGCTGCTATTTTCCAGATGATCGTAGAATATCCCGCCCACGCCGCGATGGACATTGCGATGCGGAATCCAGAAATAATCCTCTGCCCATTTGCGATAGCGTTCATACACATCGGGGCCATAAGGCGCGCAAGCGGCACGCAGCCGCGCGTGGAAATCGGAAGTATCCTCTTCATAGGGGATCGGAGGGTTCAGGTCAGCTCCGCCGCCAAACCAGCTTTTCGTCGTAACAAGATAGCGGGTATTCATGTGGACGGCTGGCACATGCGGGTTCGCCATATGCGCAACCAAGCTGATACCGGTAGCAAAGAAATTGGGGTCTTCCGCCGCGCCATGAATGGTTTTGGCAAATTCAGGGTTAAAACTGCCGCCTACGGTGGAGACATTTACTCCAACTTTTTCGAAGATCTTGCCCTTCATCACGCCGCGTACGCCGCCGCCGCCGGGGGAGCCGTCATGATCATTGCGATCCCATGGCGTATATTTAAACGAGGCATCCGAGCCTGCTTCGCGCTCAATGGCCTCAAACGCGGCGCATATTCTGTCACGCAGCGATTCGAAAGAGGTTCGCGCGGCCTGTTGGCGATCATCAAGGATCAGGGTCACAAATTACCTCCTGGAAATGCGTGGGTCTGTCGCAGACCTTCGGCAAGAGCGATGCCAGCCGACACAGAAATGTTCAAGGACCGAAATCCTGCGGCCATGGGGATATATACCCGCGCATCGGCTCGTGCATGGACTTCGGGAGGCGCACCGCTGCTTTCGGACCCCATCAAAATAACGTCGTCAGGTTGAAATGCGAACTGGGGCAAGGGCGTAGATGCTTTGCTCGACATCAGAACGATCCGTGCGCCCTCCAGTGAACCCAGAAAGGCGGTCCAATCGGGATGCCGCTGAATTTTCACATGGTCGATATAATCCATAGCGGAACGTTTCAGCGCGCGTTCGGAAAACGCAAAACCACATGGTTCGATAATGTCGCATGTCACGCCAAAACAGGCAGAGGTGCGCAAAACTGCACCGACATTCCCGGCCATGTCTGGCTGATACAGCGCGATACGCATGCGACACTCCTCACTAAAAGCCTATAGTGCGTCAATTAGCGTGTATCGCTGCCGACCTACAAACGGTTATTGCGTTAACATGGAGCGCGCTGACATCACGCAGTCGCGCGCCACAGGGCTATAATCGGAATGCCAAAATAGCGGCACATAAAAAAATTAACCACGTCACTAAGTTTTTCGGATTAACCGCCGTATAATTGAATTAGGCCATAAGGTCATGATTTCGTCAACTTCAATGTTGTGACACTGGACCGTCAGAAATCATGGCCTCATTTGGCCCATTAAGCTGCGCTGCTTGGCGGTCCTGCTTGAACATATCGGCTTCCGGATGCCGCCCACCCCTCTGGTTCCGGA